>VBII01000199.1:0-439 GCA_005887735.1 Chloroflexota bacterium | reverse complement strand
TCTTGCACGGCAAACGTGACCATCCCCAGCAGGACCTGGACGCCAAAGGCGACCGCCAGCGTCGTGAGCAAGCTCGACAGCAAGGGGCGGCCGCCCCGCCGCCGGTCGTAGCGGCGCAGCCACAGCGCCGCTGCGACAACGCCGGTCGTGCACGCGTTGATCAGCATCAACAGGAGTCCCGCGCGCGTCAGCCGGACGGCCCAATCGAGACCCGTGCCGATGAGAGGCCCGGTGAGGAGCGGCCAGAACTGCGTCAGCGCGCTCGCCATGGTGAAGCCGAGGGCCGAAGCCGCGCCGAAGCTCAACCCATCGAGCGGCTCTCGAAAACGCTCGCGGAACAGATAGAGGAAGAGTGGCCCCGCCAGCATCAAGGCTTGTGCGACCACCGGGATGGCGATCCCGGCCAGGACAAATGCGCTCTCTCGGTCGCCCGTGATGA
>VBII01000198.1 GCA_005887735.1 Chloroflexota bacterium | reverse complement strand
TCGGCGCCCGCGAGCTTCGCGTCGAACCCTGCCGCCTCGACCACAAGAGGTGCGCCCGGGACCAGCGACGCGTCGAGAAACGCCATCAGCCCGGCGCCCGCGCCGCCCGCAGCGCCGGCTCCCGGCACGTCCGCCACCCGTTTCCCGAGATCGCGCTCGATCACCCCTGCCAGCCGGGCAAGGGCCGCGTCGAGCTCACTGACGGCGGCCTCGTCCGCGCCCTTCTGAGGCCCGTAGACCGCGCTGGCGCCCAGGGGGCCGGTGAGCGGGTTGGTCACGTCGCAGGCGACCTTGACCTCCAGCGCAGGCGCCCACGGTTCGAAACCTGAGGCGTCGATCCGCTCGAGTCGCGCCAGGGCGGCCCCTCCCCGCGGGAGGTCTGGGCCATGCCGGCGCCGCCGTCATTGGTGGCCGAGCCTCCGATGCCGACGATGAAACGGTCGGTGTCCGGCCGCCGTGCGGCGATGAGCAGCTGGCCGAAGCCGAACGTGGACGTCCGCCGTGGGTCGCGCCGCTCCCGGGGGATCAGCGTCAGGCCGCTGGCCGCCGCCAGCTCGACGACCGCGACGGAGCCGATGCGGCCGTAGGTGGCCGTGACGGCATCGCCGAGCGGACCCTCAACCTTCGCGGTCAGGTATTCGCCGCGGTTGGCAGTGACCAGCGCTTCGACGGTGCCGTCGCCGCCGTCGGCGACCGGGACCTCGACCACCTCGGCGTCGGGAAAGACCTCGCGGACGCCACGCGCGATGGCCCTGGCTGCTTGTGAGGCGGTGAGCGTTCCCTTGAACGCGTTGGGCGCGACGACCACCTTCATCGCGAGCGCCATGTTCGGTTAGTCCGGACGAATCAACGTGAAGTCCGTCGCAAATCTCGGATGGTCCGGACTATCCGGAAGGGGACCGGCCATCTAGAAAACGGGGATGGTCCAGTCCTTGTATTTCGGAGTCTCGCCGCGCACCGCGCCGAAGTAGATGTTCTGCAGCTCCTGCGTGAACTCTCCAACCCGGCCGTTGCCGACGGGCCTGCGGTCGACCTCGATCACGGGCGAGATCTGGGCCCCGGTCCCACACAGCAGCAGCTCGTCGCAGGTGTAGAGCTCGGTGCGGTCGATGCTTCGCTCGAGCACCGGCAGGTTCAGCTCATCCTGGATGACCTTGATCAGCAGGTTTCGCGTGACGCCTTCGAGAATGTCGTCGGTCACTGGTGGCGTGATGAATGCGCCGTCCTTGAGCATGAAAAGGTTTTCCGCGGAGCCTTCCGACACGTGGCCGTCCACGGAAAGGACGATCGCCTCATCGAAACCGTTCTCCACCGCCTCCGACTTGGCGAGCGCCGCCTGGGCATAGGAGCCGGTGATCTTGGCGCGCGCCGGCAGCGCCTGGTCGGGCACGCGGCGCCAGGTGCTGACCATGCATCGGATTCCGGCTTCGACCTCGACGTAGTTGCCGAACGGAATGGCGTAGATGAAAAATCCGCGGTTCAAGTTGTGGAGGCGCACGCCGATCTCCTCGCTCGACGTGTAGAGGAGCGGACGCACATAGACGTCCGACTTGAAATCGTTGCGGCGGAGCAATTCGACTGTGAAGTTGACCAGCTCCTCAGTCGAGAAGGGCAGCTTCATGCGCATCACGTTGGCGGAGCGATGCATGCGGTCGTAATGGGCCGCCGCCTGAAGCAGGAACAGCTGGTTCTTCTTTTCGTTCCAGTAGGCGCGGATGCCCTCGAAGACGGCCGTCCCGTAGTGAAGGGCGTGGGTCATCAGGCCCAGCTTCACGTCGTTGTAGCGGGCGAACTCCCCTTCGAAGAAAACCCACGTGTTCGGATGGGCCGACGGCTTCTTCACCGCGGCCTTGGCTTTGGTATCCACACCCATCGGAGTAAGTGTATTAGGCCGGATGGCCACCGACCTGCACGGCCGTACCTGGTTCTGTTATGGATAGCGGCGTGAGCCTCTACGGCATCATCGCCGACCTCCGCCGCGAGCATCCGACGCCGGCAGCGATGCAAACGCTGGACATGGTGGTGGCGGAGCTCGGACGGACCCGAGACAACTTGAAAGAGGCGGTCGCGAGCCTGGAAGGCAAAGCCCTGCCGCCCGGTGGAAAGCCGGTCCTCGACGAGCTGGTCCAGCGGGCGCGCGAAGACGGCCTCTACGACCTCGACTATGGTCCAGACCCCTATGACAAGCCGCCTCCGGAGCCGCTGGACGAGGCGACCGCGGGCATCGGAGCCCTCCTCGCCATCTCCTCGCTGGCAGCAATGGCGCTCGCCGTCGTGGCGGTCGTGATCGGGCTGCGGGCCATTCTCAGCACGCAGTAACAGTGGCCGAGTACTCCTTCGACGTGGTCTCCGAGTTCAACCCCGCCGAGCTGACCAACGCGCTCGACCAGGCTCGCCGGGAGGTGGGGACCCGCTTCGACTTCAAGGACACTGCGACCCTCTATGACCTTCGCGAGGACCTCATCGTCATTGAGTCGGCGAGCGAGGACCGAGCCAGGGCTGCATTGCAGGTGCTGCGCGAGAAGGCCGCCCGCCGCCAGCTGTCGCCCAAGCTGTTCAAGGCCGACGACCCGAAGACGATCGGCAAGGGACGCGGCCAGATCGAGGTTCGCCTGAACGCCGGCATCACCGACGACATCGCGCGCGATCTGCGCAAGCGGATCCAGAACGTCTCGAGCAAGGTCCAGGTCCGCATCCAGGGCGATCAGCTCCGCGTCGTGGGCAAGGACAAGGATTCCCTCCAGCTCGTGATCAAGGCGCTGCGGGAAGCGGAAGACATCCCCGTCCCACTTCAGTTCACGAACTACCGCTAGCCCGGTTTAGCCTCAAAGCGTGCAAGTCATCCCGGCGATCGACATCCTCGGCGGCCGCTGCGTCCGACTGACCCAGGGCGACTACAACCACCCCATCGTCTATGCGGACGATCCGGTCGAGGTCGCGCGGCGTTACGTGACCGCAGGAGCGCCCCGCGTGCATGTCGTGGACCTGGATGCCGCACGCGGCTCCGCGAGCAACAAGCCGATCATCGCGCGCATCCTCGAGCTGCCCGGCGTCGAGCTGCAGGTCGCTGGTGGCGTGCGCAGCGTCGAAGCGGTTGACGCGCTCCTCGAGGGCGGCGCGCATTGGGTCGTCATGGCCACTGCCGCGGTGCGCGACCCTCACCTGTTTGAGCGGTGCGCGATAAAGCACCCGGGTAAGGTGCTGGCCGCGCTCGACGTCCGGGACAACAAGGCCGCCGTGAGCGGATGGCTCGACACCGACCCGGTCTCAGTTGGCGCACTCGTCGGCCGCTGGGAATTTCTCCCGCTCGCGGGGGTCATCCTGACCTGCATCGACCGTGACGGCACGTTGTCCGGACCGGATTTGAAGACGCTCGCTCGGGTCCGCAAGATGACCAAGCTCGATCTGCAGTATTCGGGTGGCCTGGCTTCGGTCGACGATCTGACCCGGTTGGCCGCGGCTGGAGCGCAGGCGGCAATCCTGGGCAAGGCGCTTTATGAAGGTCGGATCACGCTGGAGCAAGCCCTCGCCCGATGAAGCATCTCGCGGCGATCGCAGCGGCAGTCCTGCTGGTCGCGTGCGGAGGCCGTGATGTCGCCGACGACCAGGGTCTTCACAACGACATCCAGCAGAGCTCGAGCGGCGCCGAGGTGACGTTCGACGCGACGGTGAGCACGGACCCCGTGCAGAGCGGCGACCACGAAGTCTTCGATGTGAAAACGACGACCGGCGAGACGCTCGAGATCGACCACAACACGAGCCTCGCGCAGAACGTGCCGCTGCATAAAGGAGACGCCCTGGTCATCCACGGCCAGCTGTACATCGACCCCGGGCCGCGCTATGGCATCCACTGCACGCATTCCCATACGTCGAGCGGATGCCCAAATCCCGGCTGGATCGAGTACAACAACAATTACTACGAATGAGCCGACCAGCGCGTCCATCGCCGGGTAGCTTCTTCAGCAATTTCATGGCTGGATCGTATGGCCCGCTCGAGCGGCTCCGAGTGTTCTCGAACAACGTCCGGAGAAAGAGCGGCGGGAGGGGATGCTGCGGCAACTATGGCGAGCCGGGCTGTTGAATGACGAAAGACGAGGCCCGTGCGGCCGGTTTGATGAAGTAGCGGGCCGGAAGAACCTGCTGGAGACCTAAGCCTTGCGGCGCGGGGCTTTGCGCGCCACCTGCCAAACGGTGGCCTGGGCTACCGGCCGGACCACTATCTCGTCGATGTCGACGTGAGGCGGTCGTGTCACGGCGAACACGACGCAGTCGGCGATGTCTTCGGCCGTCAGCGGCTTCAGCCCTTGGTAGACGGCTCGGGCCGCCTTGCGGTCGCCGTGAAAGCGGACCAGGCTGAACTCGGTCTCGACGAGACCGGGTGCGATCTCGGTCACGCGGATGGGCTCGCCGTTGAGCTCCAGGCGCAGCGTCTTGTTGATCGCGCGCACGGCGTGCTTTGCCGCCGTGTAGCCTGCGCCGCCCTTGTAGGTCTCGAAGCCGGCGATCGATCCGATGTTCACGATGTGTCCATGTCTGGCCTTGCGCAGGAGAGGCAGGCAGGCACGAGTCACCCACATGAGCCCGAGCACGTTGGTCTTCCACATGCCGATCCACTCTTCGTCGTTGGCCTTCTCGATCGGGTTGAGACCCAGCGCTCCACCGGCGTTGTTGACGAGCACGTCGATGCGTCCAAACCGTTTCCCGATCTCGCGCACGAATTGGTTGATGCTTTCCTCGTCGGTCACGTCGAGGTGCAGAGCCACTCCCTCTTCACCCGCAACGCGTTCGAGGCGCTCCACCCTTCGCGCTCCCACGACCACTCGGTAGCCGTGGCGGCCGAGCGCGATCGCAGTCGCCGCTCCGATCCCCGACGAAGCCCCCGTGATGACGGCGATAGGAGTCACATTCGCCCTTTTGGTAAATGCATGCAAAAAATCCTCGCTGTCCAAGCGTAACCTAGAGAAAAATGCTCGATGCGGCCGTGGCCTTTCTCGTTTTCCTTCTGGTTGGAGCAGGGGTCGTCGTGATGCTGGGGCCGCGGAACGTGATGCGGCGCGTCGCCACTTTCCGCCACCCGGGCAAGGTCGCCTCGGTGTTCGAGTCGCGCCGGCCGGCCGAGGTCGTGCCCCCAGCCCTCAACCCGAAGACGCAGCGGGTCGTCGCCGCCGCCGGGCGCCTTTCCAACTGGATGCGTGCCCACGGTCACGAGGACGTGGCTCGCGACATTCGCAATGCCGCCGCGCGTCTGAATGGCAACGAGGCCGCCGGGTTATACGCCCTGCAGACGGCGCTCCGCAGGATTCGCGTGGTCAACATCTCAGACACCGGCGCTCAAGAGCGGCTGAGGGCCCTTCTCAGCGAGCTGCGCACCGCCGTCGACGACCGCTTCGAGCAGCTCGAGCTGCTGCCATTCCGAAAACCCTGAATCACAGGCAGCGAGTCAGCTCGGGCAATCCGTTCGAGAACTCATTCGGCTACTGCCGCGCGATCCGCATCGGCGACCGCGTGATGGTTTCGGGGACGGCGCCGGTCTGGCCCGACGGTTCGGTTCAATCCGACGCGTACGTCCAGGCCAAACGCTGCTTCGAGATCATCGGCAAAGCGCTGGCCGAGGCGGGGGCATCGCTCGACCAGGTGGTGAGGACTCGCATGTATGTGACGGGCCTGGCCTGGGTCGACGCGGTGGGCAAAGCCCACGGCGAGGCCATGGCCAACGCGCGACCGGTCGCCACCATGGTCGTTGTCAAAGACCTCATCGACGAACGCTGGAAGGTCGAGATCGAAGCCGAAGCGGTTATTGCTTAGGCTTCGGCCCCTTGCCCGACTCGACGTAGCGCTTCAGCGACTCCATGTTCTTGTGAATTCCGGCGGCGTATTGGGGTCCGAGCAGCCCGCCCGCGAAGCGCAGCAGTCCGCTCAGCTCATAGTCCATCTCGTAAACCAACCGCGTCGAACCGTCCTTACGTCGGGTATAGATGTAAGACCAGGTTCCCTTCAGCGGGCCTTTGATGAATCTGCCCGCGCATTTTTTCGGTTGGTTGTAAACGTCCTGCTCGACCTCGAGCGTCACCTTGTTTCCGCCAGGGAGGTTCAGCAGGTAGCGGTAGCGCGTGCCTTTGCCCGCCGGCCCTTCGTCGAGGTTCTCCACCTTCTCCAGGTAAGAGGTCCACTTCGGCGCGTTCTTCACATCTCCCGCGACCACCGCCCACACCCGCTCGGGCGGGGCGTCGATGTCAACGGCCTCACGAATGGTGGCCACATCGGGATCATCCCACCGGGTGGGTGACGCCGCCCAGGTGCGGATGTTGGGCGCCCTGCGCCATCGCAACTACCGGCTCTTCTTCACCGGTCAGATCGTCTCCACCATCGGCACCTGGATGCAGAGCGTCGCGATGCCGTGGCTCGCCCTGCAGCTCACGCATAGCGGTCTGCTCGTCGGTCTGGTGCTGGCCGCGCAGTTCACGCCGATCCTGATCGGCAGCCAGTTCGGCGGCGTCGTGGCCGACCGCTTCCGCAAACGCCGCATCCTGCTCATCACCCAGTCCGCGTTCACGATTCCGTCGTTCGCGCTTTTTGCCGTCAGCGCCGGCGGCCACGCCCAGTACTGGATGGTGATCATCGCCGCCCTCGCCACCGGCACGATCAACCTGTTCGACGTCCCGGCCCGGCAGGCGTTCATCGTCGAGATGGTCGGCAAGCAAGGCCTGATGAATGCGATCGCACTCAACTCATCGGTCTTCAACGGCGCCGCCGTGGTGGGGCCATCGCTTGCGGGCGTGCTCATCGCACTGGTCGGCGTGCCGCTGTGCTTCCTCGCCAACTCGATCAGCTATCTGGGCGCTGTAGCCGCCCTGCTGCTGATGCGAGACCTGCCGAACGCAGCGCAGGAACGACACGAGCAGCCTTTGCTGTCGC
This sequence comes from Chloroflexota bacterium, assembly GCA_005887735.1. Classification (GTDB taxonomy): domain Bacteria; phylum Chloroflexota; class Dormibacteria; order Dormibacterales; family Dormibacteraceae; genus 40CM-4-65-16. The sequence continues at coordinate 505 of VBII01000198.1, read as the reverse complement.
GGCTCGCGCAGGGCGCGTCCTATGCCCGGCATCAGCCTGTTGTGGGAGGCCTGCTGGTCGCGGTCGCAGTCTTTTCGCTGTTCGCAATGAACCGCCAGACCCTCATGCCGCTGTTCGCCGACCAGGTCCTCCATGCGGGCGCTCAGGGGTTCGGCTTCTTGTTGGGCGCGATGGGGCTTGGCGCTCTGGCCGGCGCGCTTACGTTGGCCTTCATGCCTCACCTAGGCGCGGACCCGCGCCGCCAGCTCTGGATGGCGGGGATCTGGGTGGCCGCGCTTCTCGAGTTCTCGATCTCGCGCGTGTTCCTGATCTCGCTCATCACCCTGTTTGTGGCGGGTTATTGCCAGATCTCGTTTCTGGCGACCACCAACAACCGGATCCAGACCATCACACCCGACCATCTGCGCGGGCGCGTGATGGCGCTGTATGTGCAGGCCTTTGCCGGGGTCGGACCGATTGGAGCCATGCAGGCCGGGCTGCTCGCCACATTGTTTGGCGCACCGTG
>VBII01000195.1 GCA_005887735.1 Chloroflexota bacterium | reverse complement strand
ATCGGCGAGATTCCAGCGAACTGTCTCAGCGCCGGTTGTTTTCAGACCTTGGACCATCAACTTGAGGATATCCGCTCAGTAAGCTCGCGCACCCGGCGCGCGTCGGGCCAGCGATGCCCGTAGACGCCTTCATTGACCGCGTGCGTCACCTCGTCCAGCATCAAAGACTGCATCGCCTGCTGATATTCGAGCGGCGTTTCCGGCGGAGCGCGCCGCCGGCCCAACCGGCGCTGGAGACGTTCGTAGAGTCGAAGCAGCTCGGACTCGCCCGGCTGCGGTTTTGTCTTCGGGGTCCAGCGGCGCCGCCGCAACCATGCGTAGGCGACGACGACCGCCAGCGCGATGCCGATCGCGAGCGGAATCGCGCCGAGAGCGCCCAAGGAGCCGAGCGCAGCCGCCGGCGCTCCGACGGTCAGGTGAGGAATCAGCCGGGCGATGCCGCCTGCGGCCCAGTGACTTGGGAACTGGGTCGCGGCCAGTGGCGAGACCCCAGGTGTCGGATCTACCGGGACCCAGCCGTGGCTGCCAAACCAGACCTCGACCCACGCGTGGGCGTCGCGCTCGCGAACCACGGCCTGGTTCAGGACCGGGTCGTAGTCGCCTGTCGCGTAGCCGGTTGCCAGGCGGGCGGGGATGCCGAGGCTGCGGAGCATCAGCGTCTCGGCCGTGGCGAACTGCTCGCAGTAGCCGGTCTTGACGTCGAACAAGAACCAGTCGACCGGATCCCGATCAGAGGGCACCCGTGGCAGGTCGAGCGTGTAGGTGAAGTTGTGTTGCAGATAGTGCGTCACGGCCATCACGGTGTCGAACTCGTCGGTCGTGCCGGCGGCAACTGTCCTGGCCAGCTGGCGTCCGGCGACAGACAGAGCGCCGAAGTCGTGATACGTCCCGGTCGCGTCGTCAAACTCCGTGTTGATCTCGTCGGCACGCAGGCTCTGCGGCGACAGGTCCGGGATGTACGAGACGACCGAGTAGGTCTGCCCCGGACGCAGCTGATCGGGCGTGTGAAACGTGCCGTACGCATCCTCGCGCAGCCCTGACACAGGCGCGTACAGGCTCTCGATCGGGTAGGCGGCGTTGATGACCGCCGGCATCGGGCGCAGGACGCGAAAGGTTTGGACGAAGGTGCCGCGGTTGCCTGGCGGCGCGGGAGGCAGGAGTCGAGGGGGCAGGTAGGGCTCGGTCTGGCGATAGAAGTGGTTCGACGCCGTCCAAACACCGTTGCGATACGTGTCGAAGACGAGGCCGCGCCAGTACGCAGGCGCGCCGGTGCGCACGTACATGACGGGCGCGTCGCCGAGGCGGCCGCGATAGTGAAGATCGACGCTGCTCGACGCGCCCGTCGAGTCGCCGCTCAACTGCACGAGTGGAAGCGCCGGGCTCTCCATGTCGCCCCGAAAGCTGGTGAAGTTCGGCAGGGAGATGACAAGCGGCGAGACTGGCACGCCGGCCGGCTGCGGCGTGGCGACGAACAGCGCGAGGCCCCCGAGGATCGCCCCGGTGAGCGTCACCGCGATGGCTCGCGGCGGGACGCGTATTCCGGCATCCATCCGCTTGAGGTGCGATGCAGTCCAGAAACCGACGAGGTACAGGAGCCACAGCGCAAGAAGGACTGCGAACTGGTAGTCCCACGCGTACACCCCCGCCAGATAGAGGATCGCGAGGCTTATCCAAAGGCTCGAGTAGCAGTTGCGCCGTGTCTTCAGGTCGAAGCTGGTGATGGCGACGAGCAGGACCGCGAAGTTGGCCTGCGGCAGTATTCCGCCGAAAAGCGCCAGCGTCGAGTCGGCGATGACGTAGAACAGCGCGCCGAAAATCAGCGCCGCAAGAAACGCCTGGCGCCAGAACTCGCGCCTGCGTGTGCGCTCGCGGTAGCTCACGGCGTGTCCCACCACAGCGGCGACGACACCGACCGCGGGCACTACATAGTCCTGGCCGTACAGAACGATCGCAAGAACTGCAACCGCAAAGGCCGAGAACACAAACGCGCGCGCTTCCACCGAGTGCTCGATGGGCGAGCGCGGCAGCCTGAACCGTCCGATCAAAGCGGCCATGAGGTCCCCACGCGCTGGAACGGAACGTCGGTTTCGACAGCCGCATCGCCGACGACCCAAGCCCGCGTCGCCATCTCGATCAATGCCGGATTGGCCGTGACAACGATCTTGTTTTTCACCTCCCCGCCAGCCGGGGAGGTGGCCCCGAAGGCGCCGGTGGGGGGATTCGGATACCTGGCCAGCCACTCGAGGAGCGGCCAGACGTCTCGCTCGGGCGCCGTGGGCTCGAGACCCGGAGCAGAAATAACGACCCACCCGCCATCCTTCACGCAGTCCCACGCCTCGGACGCGGCGATGCGAGCGACCTGGTCGGCAACCGCATCGGTCGGCGGCGCAGGGTCGACCACGATGTGCAGGGTCCGCACGCCAGGGGGCTCATACTCGCGGACTACCAGCTCTCCGTGCCGCGCGCTCGATCGCCAGTGGATGCGACGCAGGGAGTCGCCAGGCCGGTACTCGCGAACCCCGAACAGCTCGTTGCCGCTGCCGGCCCGCGGCGTCGCAGTCGCCGCCTCCACCTCCTGGCCCTCCCATCGATTCGCGAAAGACGTGAAGAGAGGCAGCACCAACGCGACCTCGGAGTCCGGGCGCCGCCGCCGCCCCGCGAAGAAGCCGAACGGATCACTCGTGCCGATCGCCCAACCTGTCGCGCCGATCGGCCCGCGGCGGAGCTCGCGCACCACTTTCAACCGCCGCCAGCCCGCTCTGGGCACGACACCGGTGGCCAGCACGACCTCCGTGCCGGCAACTTCGCCGGCGACCCACGCCGGCCCGCGTGCCGAGCCCCTGTTGTCGAGGGCGACCTCGAGCTCCAGCGCGTCGCCCTCGAAAACGGGCGCCGCGAAAGGTGAGCGGCGCAGCACGGCCTCGGGCAGCTGTTCTGCCGGCGACTCAGGCGCGGGACGGCTCGACGTCACGGTGAGGTGCAGGCGCAAGCCCGCCCGGCTCCAGGCGGCGTAGCCGAACGCGGCAATCACCAGGGCGAACAGCCATGCCGCGAGCAGGAAGAGCCACGGCACGTCGGAGGTCGCGCCGTACCACTCCAGGACCAGCCAGAGCGCTACGGCTCCGCCGACCCGCCAGGTCGGTCTCAGTGTTGTCGGAGAGGCGGAATCGGCAGCGACGAAACGACCTCGTTCAGCATCTCTGCGGCCCTTCCCTTTCCCCGCATGCCAAGCCGGTGGGCGAGGACCGGCACCGCCAGCACCTTGATGTCATCGGGCAGCACGAAGTCGCGCCCTTCGAACAGCGCCCAGGCTTGCGCGGCGCGCTGCAGGTAAACGCCGGAGCGCATGCTCGCGGGAAGCAGCACATCAGGCCGCGCACGAACCGCTTGCAGGAGCGAGACGAGGTAGGTCCGGATGGCGGGCGCAGCGACGACGCGCAGGCACGCATCCTGCAGCTCGATCACATCGCTGACATCGATCACCGCGGTCAGATCCGCGATCGGATCGCCGTGTTCGCGGCGTGCCAGGACTTCCAGCGCTTCAGCCTCGGTGGGCGGACCCATCTCCGCGGCGAGGACGAAGCGGTCGAGCTGCGACTCAGGCAGCGGATAGGTGCCGTGAAACTCGGTCGGGTTTTGCGTGGCGACGACAAAAAACGGGCGCTCGAGCACACGCGTCGTGCCCTCGACCGTGACCTGCCCCTCCCCCATCGCCTCCAGCAGCGCCGACTGCGTGCGGGGCGTGGCGCGGTTGACCTCGTCGGCCAGCACGATGTTGGCGAAGACCGGTCCGGGGATGAACTCGAAGGTCAGGTCCTTCTGGTTGAAGATGCTCGAGCCGGTGATATCTGAAGGCAGAAGGTCGGGCGTGCACTGGATGCGGCGAAAGGTACCGCCCACCGAAGTGGCGAGGGCTCGCGCGAGCATCGTCTTGCCGGTGCCGGGAAGGTCCTGGAGCAGGACGTGGCCGCCGGCGATCAGGCCGGCGAGGGCTAGTCGCACGACGCGGTCCTTGCCCACGATGACGCGGTGGATGTTCCTCTCGACGCGCTCGAGCAACTCTGCCGCGCGCCGGGGCTGGAGGGAAGGTTCCTGCGACGCCGCCACGACGCCTCAGTCTAGTGGCGCGTTCTGATTATCCCTTCACGTAACTGAGCTTCTCGGCCACCTTGCCGTCGCGGACCTTGAACAGGTCGATTCCCCGTACGTGTCCGGTTTCCCAGTCGAACCGCCAGCGCACGACCGCGCGATCGCCCGCCACGACCATCTCCTCGGTCTCGAAGCGAGCCTGTGGCGTTCCGCTGAAGAACTCCTCCCAGAATCGCCGTACGTCCGCGTGTCCCACATGCCGCTCGCCGTCCGGCGGCGGGAGCGTGTTCTCGAACACACAGTCGTCGGTCATCAGCGCCATGACGCCGTCGACGTCGTGCCGGCCGAAAGCGTCGTTGAAAGCTTCAACGACTTCCCTGGTGCTCAGCGCCGGCCTCCTTTCCGCACTGCTGACGCCAGACGTCCGCTAACACGCGGGGAGAAACGCACGGCTGGCGTCAGACGTGCGGAATCCGAGGGCGAACCGCTCAGCCCTGGCCCACCATGCGCGAGATGACCTCGCCGAGATTGGGACCGCCCTTCCCGAACGGCACCGAGTGCACGCGATGCGCGAACACCATCTCCGCCACGTCGGTGACATGGTTCACACCGACCGATTCGTCGCTGTCGTACGCAGCCTTCGCCTGGGCCGCCCGGGCGCAGACGAGGTCTGAACGGTGCCCATCGACCTCCAGAGCGATCGAAATCTGCGCGATCAGGCGAAGAATCTCGCGTGGCAGCATCACCTCGGGGAAGGTCGCGATCGCTTCCGAGATCTGTGACTTCACCGCCTGCTCCGACTCGGCATGCTGCTGGTAGAAGAGGTTGGGATCGTCCTCCCACACCGCGCGCTTCTCGACGATGGCGACGCGCTGGTCCAGGTCGCGGATCCCTTCCACGTCGACGCACAGTCCGAAGCGGTCGAGCAGCTGCGGCCGCAGCTCTCCTTCCTCCGGGTTCATGGTGCCGACGAGAATGAAGCGGGACGGGTGCGAGAACGAGACGCCCTCGCGCTCCACCGTGTTGATCCCCATCGCGGCCGAATCGAGCAGCACATCGACGATGTGGTCGTCCAGCAGGTTCACCTCATCGACGTAGAGGATGTTGCGGTTGGCCTCCGCCAGCACGCCAGGCTCGAAACGGCGCGACCCCTCTTTCAGCGCCGCCTCGAGGTCGATGGTGCCGACCACGCGGTCTTCGGAGGCGTTGATCGGCAGCTCCACCACCCTCATGCGCCGCGTCGCAACGGGCAGCGCGCCCGCGGCGGCTCGCTCGCGACAATCCATGCACCAGTCTTCGGGGTCGTCGGGGTGGCATCCGAAGTGGCAGCCTTCGACCACTTGCTGCTCCGGCAGCAACCGCGCCAGGGCGCGCACCGCCGTCGACTTCCCGGTCCCCTTCTCGCCGCGGATGAGCACGCCGCCGATCGTCGGGTTGATGGCGTTGAGCACCAGGGCGAGCTTCATCTCGTCCTGTCCGACGATCGCTGTGAAGGGGTAGGAGTAGCGGTCGATCATGCCGAGACGATATTACCGGCGCTCAATCACAGGTCACCTGAGCCGGATCGAGATTGAAAGTCCAGCCGTAATAGGCGACCGCGAGCTTGTATCCGTTTACCTCCTCGGACCGGCTGGCGTGGTTGTGGGCAAGGTCGTCGCACACAGCGCTCTGGGCCTGGCCCTGGGTCGGATTGAGGCCAAGGCTGAGGACGCTGGCGCTCACCCCGGCGTAATACCTCCAGGCCTGCACGTTGACCGCGCCGCTGCGGCACAGGAGGGGAGTCGCGTTGCCGTCCGCCGTGATGGTGATCTGCGACGAGCAGAGGTTGGCAACCGGTAGGTCGGAGGCAGGCGCCAGCACCTGCGCCGGCACGGAAACCTCACCACCGGGCGCGCCCGATGAGATCGGGCTCGCCGAGGTGCTGGGCGAGGGTGAGGGCGAAGGCGTGCTGGACGCGGTCGGCGACGACGAGCACCCCACGAGCAGAAACGCCGCCACGAGCAGGGTCCGCAGCCTAGCGGCCCCGGCCCAGCTCCCGCTCCACAGCCGTCGCGATCTCATCCCGGGAAAGGTCATAGAGCCCGTAATAATGCGCGCCCATGCGTTCGGCGAGGTCCGCACAAGCGTTGATGGCGTACGTCTGGTACATCGGGGCCACCCGCGCCAGGTGCTGCACCGACGGCAGGTGGCTGTAGTCGCGAGCCGAGTCGATGACGAGGGCGTCGATGTTCTCCGCATCGATCAGCGCGGCCACCTTCTGAGCCTCGACCAGCGGCTCTTCCTTGAACATCGAGATGTTGCCGCGGCCGTCGCTGATCAGCACGAGCAGGGGACGGATCGTCGGGTCCCGCAAGAGCTCGGTCTTGACAACCTTGTAGCCGGCCATCAGGCCGTGGGTCAGCGGGGTGGTGCCTCCGACCGACAGCCTCTCCAGCCGGCGCCGCGCGAGTGACACGCTGGAGGTCGGGCGGAGCACGACCTCAGCAGTCCGGTTCTTGAAGATGACCACCGCCACGCGGTCGCGGCGGACGTACGCGTCCTGCAGCAGGGAGAGGATCGCGCCCTTGGTCGCGGCCATCCGCTGCTCGGCGTCCATCGAAGCTGAGGCATCGACCACGAACACGATCAGGTTGCCGACTTTGCGCTCGCGCACCTTCTGGCGCAGGTCTTGCCTCTCGAGCATGAGCCGCTCGCCATGCCGGCGCCCCCTTTCCTTCTGCAGCGGCGCCGCGGCGCGGACGGTGGCGTCGATCGCCAGGTCGCTGACCTTTTCTTTCGGCTCGGCGCGGACGTAACGTCCCCGCCGGTCGGGGGTCTGGCTCGCCGCACGCTTGCCGCCCTGCTTGCGCACCCGGCGCTGCCGCGGCAGATCGATCCGCTTGAGGTTGAACGTTTGCAGAGCGTCCGGCGCCGACTCGTTGCCGCTCGCCCCGCCTGTGGTCACGCCGGTGTCGGCGCCCGCGGACTGCTGGCCGGTGTCCGACGCGCTTGCGCTCTGCTCGGCCGTGGCGTCGGTGCTCGCATCGCTGTCGGATGGCTGCGGCTCCCCGGCCTCCGAGTCGGATGGCTGCGTCCCCTCCTGCTCCTCCCCATGCTCTGGTGCGGTCGTCTCGTCCTCGTCGCGGCGCAGCGGCTGGCGTGCACGATGGGCGAGCGCGAGGGTCGCGGCGTCGTAGATGTCCTCCCGCGACGGCGAGACGTGGCGGCGGTACGCGGCGAGGGCGCGCGCGGCGTGGTCGATCACAACGTCAGCGCGGTGGCCGAGCACATCCGCCTCGACGCAGATCGAGGAGATGAGCCGCGCGTGGCCGGCGGTGAGGCGGACGTCCTTGACGCGGGCGATCGCCTCCGCCAGGGCTCGCGCTAGGTTGCCGTCGGCGGCGGCGAACTCGTTGGTGAACTCGTGATCACCGCGCTTGAAGGCCGCGTCGCGCTCCGCGATCAGCACCCGCTCGTCCGGGTCGCGAATGCCCTCCACGTCGACGCACAGCCCGAACCGGTCCAGCAGCTGCGGCCGGAGCTCGCCCTCCTCCGGGTTCATGGTGCCGACGAGGATGAAGCGCGACGGGTGGCTGTACGAGACCCCTTCCCGCTCGATGACGTTCACGCCCATCGCCGCCGCATCGAGAAGCACGTCGACTATGTGATCGTCGAGAAGGTTGACCTCGTCAACGTAGAGGATGTTGCGGTTGGCCTCGGCGAGCACGCCAGGCTCGAAGCGCTTTGCTCCCGTGCGTAGGGCCGCCTCGATGTCGATGGTGCCCACGACCCGGTCTTCGGAGGCGTTGATGGGCAGCTCGACGACCCGCATCCGCCGCTTGTGATGCGGCAGGGTAACGGCGGCCTCGAGCCTCGCGCGGCAGTCGGCGCAAAGCGCTTCCAGCTCTGAGGGATCGCACCCGAAGTGGCAGCCCTCCACGACGTCGTGCTCCGGCAGCAGCCTGGCGAGGGCGCGCACCGCCGTCGACTTTCCGGTGCCCTTCTCGCCCCGGATGAGGACGCCGGCGATGGTCGGCACGATCGCGTTCAGGATCAGGGCCAGCTTCATCGATTCCTGGCCGACGATCGCTGTGAAAGGGAAAGAGTGACGGTCGAGAACGGCGCTCATCTACAAGAGGATAGGAGCGAGTTCCTCCCGAATCGGATCCAGGTCCCGATCTTTACGCGCCCAGGCCATCAGCTCGGGTTTCGCCTCGAAGCTCTGGCGGAGAAGCGGCAGCGCTTCGTCCGCCTTGCCCAGGCGGGCGTAGACGCATGCGAGGTTGTAGCGCGACTCTGCAAGCTGCTCCGGCTTGGTGAAGAAACTGCCTTCCAGATCGGACCCCCACCTGGCGACTGCCATTGCCCGCTTCTCGTCGCCGACGTCCAGGTGCCACGACCAAACATGGGTCCCGGTGTGGCCGACCGCGCCGGGCACCGCCTCCCACACCTGGGACTCCGGCTGCCGGGGATGCGGTTTTGCGAGGTTGTCCTCCGATGACACCTCGACCGCCTTCCGGAGCGCTGTCCAGGACTCGGCGGCGTCCGCCTTGACGTCCGCCGCGGAGCGATCCTTGACCTCGGCGTAGATGATCGCGTTTTGCACGCCATCGTCATCCGGGACGGAGGGCGGAAGCTCGCCGCCGGTGCGCGTCGCGTCCAGCGTCCTTGCGCTGCGCCAGCGCCACCAGGACAGGTGCGCGAGGTGATCCTTGGCGTTCCAGCGGCCGTCGGGGTTGGCCGGCTCGTCGATGACCAACGCTTCGAGTTCCGCCTCTCGTTCGCGGCCTTCGTCGACCGCGCGCAGCAGCTTTTCTTTCATGAGGCCTGAGCCGGCACCAGGTCCTTCACCATCTCTTGCTCCTGCAGCAATTCCTGGGTGGTCTTCTTGATCCGGTCCCATGCGTCGTCGTCGTGCTTGAGATCGGGGACCACCTCCCAGCGCTCTCCGTCAGAGCGCACCGGGAATCCGAACTGAAGGCCGTCCGGCACCCCGTACTCGCCATGGCTCACCACCGCCAGCGAATGCCAATCGCCCCAAGGCGTCGGTGTGCGGACGCTGACCACCGAATCGATCGCCGCGTTGGCGGCCGAGGCCGCCGATGACGCCCCACGGGCCTCGATCACCGCCGCGCCCCGCTTCTGGACCGTCTCGATGAACTTGCCCTTGAGCCAGCCGTGGTCCGTGATGACCTCAAAGACGGGAAGCCCGGCGATGCGGGCGTTGCGCGCATCCGGGTATTGGGTCGTCGAGTGGTTGCCCCAGATCGCCACGTTGGAGATCGCCGCGATCGGCGCCTTCGCCTTCTGTGCAAGCTGCGAGCGGGCGCGATTCTCGTCGAGCCTGGTCATCGCAAACCATCGCTCGGCGGGGATCTCCGGAGCGTTCATGCGAGCGATGTAGCAATTGGTATTGCATGGGTTCCCGACCACCAGGACCCGAACGTCGCTCGATGCGCTCTTCTCGATCGCCTTGCCCTGAGGCCCGAAGATGCCCCCGTTGACCGAAAGCAGGTCGCTGCGCTCCATGCCGGCTTTGCGAGGTACGGATCCGACGAGGATCGCCCAGTTCGCGCCTTCGAACGCCTTCTCGGCCTTGCTCGTCAGCTCCATGCCCGCGAGCATCGGGAAGGCGCAGTCGTCGAGCTCCATGGCCACACCTTCGAGCGACTTCATCGCGGGCTCGATTTCGAGCATGCGCAGCACGATCGGCTGCTCGGCGCCGAACATCTGGCCCGAGGCGATGCGAAAGAGCAGCGCGTAGCCGATCTGGCCCGCAGCGCCGGTGACCGCGACCTGGATGGGCACTCGCCCCCCACTCATTCCAACTGGAATGCTATCGAGTCAGCGGGCGGGGAAAGCAGTGGGGGCGACGGCGAAGATCGCAACGGTGACGATTGCTGAAGCGAAAAGTAAGACGATTCTCAGGACGCGGCGCCCCATGCATTTAGAACGCCGCCGGCGTGCGATTCGTTACCGGAAGCCTTCTCCTTCGGGCTCGAAAAGCTCGTCCTCGGCAAGGCGCCGGGCGAAGCAGAGGAAACCCGTGTGGGCAACCATCCGGTGCGACGGCCGCATGCTGCGGCCCCGCACCGTCCAACCCCGCTGCAGCAGCTCGTACGCCTCGAGCATGCCGAAGCCTTTGACCTCGCGCAGGCAGTCGAAGAAGCGCTGAACCTGGCTGACGTTCGGGCAGTGCGCGAAAACGATGCCACCGGGGCGCAGCGCCTCCTTGACCGCCGGCGCCGCCTGCCACGGCTCGGCCAGGTCGAGCAGCACGCGGTCGAAGTCCCGCTCCTCGATGCCGAGGTAGATGTCGCCGAGCTTCAGGGTCAGGTTGGGCGGGATCGAGCCGGCCGTCTCGGCGATGCCGCGCTTCGCCGCCTCCAGGAACTCCTCCCGAACCTCGTAGCTCACAACGCTGCCGCGCTCCCCCACCGCCCGCAGGGCGGCCAGCGTGAGGGCGCCGGTCCCAGTGCCCGCTTCGAGGACCCTGGCCCCGGGGTGGATGTCGGCGCCGACCATGATTGCGCCCAGGTCCTTGGGGTAGATCGGCTGGGTCTGCCGGCGCCGGCCGGTGACCTGCTCGGCGAACGTCGGCCGGACCGCCAGCAGGCGCGCGCCCATCTGAGTCGTGACGACAATCCCCTCTGGCCGCCCGATCAGGTCGTCGTGCGAGACGAAACCCGAGTGGATCGAATGTCGCTCGCCGGCCTTCAATCGGACGCGGTGCCGCCGGCCCACCTTATCGACCAGAACGATCAGCTCCCCGTCGGCGAGCGGCGTCACTGCCCGGGCTTATGAGCCCGAATCAAGGCGTGCCAGTAGGCGTGCCAGAGCTTGCCGTCCCGCCGCTCGGGGTGCAGCTGGACCCTGGCCTCCCCTTCCGCCGCCTCGATCACGCCCGCCAGCTCGGCGGACAGGCCGGGCGCGATGCCCTGGTTGCCCATCCATTCCTCGTAATTCCAGTCCAGCTCTCGCGCCTGGGCGGCCTCCACCTCGAAGCCGGCCCGCTCCAGCTTCGTGACCCACTCTTCGACCGTGAGCGAGCGAATGTGAGAGGGGTCGCGGCGCACCTCGACCTCGTGCAGCACGTCGCGAGCCGGAACCGGCGGAGCGCAGTCGACGAAGGCGGCATCGCGGTCTGGCTTCAACACGCGGAAGGCCTCGGCGAGGAACGCATCGACGTCCACGAAGTGGTGCGGGGCGGCCCGCACGGCATAGAGGTCGAACGTGTCGTCCTGGAACGGCAGGTGCTCCGCGTCGCCGATCACCCAATCGACGTTGTGGATGTTTTTCTCGGCCGCAATCTTGCGCCCCTCCACCAGCATCTCGCGCGTCAGGTCCAGGCCGATCACTCGGCGAACGTGAGGAGCGAGCGCGAAGGCGGTGTTACCGGTGCCCGTCGCCACGTCCGAGCGCGAAGGCGGTGTTACCGGTGCCCGTCGCCACGTCCAGCACCAGGTCGCCTTTCTGCGGCTGGGCGAGGTCCACTATCTCCTGCAGCCGGATCGACGATGCGTGAAACGTCGAGCGAGAGTAGTTCGAAGCAACGTTGCGAAAGCTGTCCCGCACGTCCGGCATGGGCTGAGATTACGCTATGGCCGTGGCGCCGCCAGCCAGCGCGAATGAGTTGGTCGAGCGGATCCACACCACGCTTTCGGGCGCCGGCCTGCAGCCCGGAATGGTCAACATCGCCGGGTTCAACACGGTCGTCGGCGGCGGTTCAACCTTCAAGTGGCAGTGGATGGCGACCAAGCTGCACTGGTTCGTCTACGCGACAGTCATGGCACCGGGCACCCCGGCCGATGCGCTGGATCGGTACCTCGATGACGCGTGCCAGGACGCCATCAACCGCAAGGGCGCGATGCGCGGCGCGCAATCCGGCGTCGCGGCGGTAACCGTGGTGGCGATCGACGGCGTGGCGCCCGAGGTCGAAGCCTGGGCGACCAAACCTCACGGCCGTCGCTTTGCCGCCCTCACCTTTCCTGTCCTGGCCGAAGTCGCCGCCGCCAAGGTGGTCCGCCCGGAACGGATGATGCTGGGTGGGATCTACACCGGATTTCTCAAAGACCTGGTCCGGAAGTACGTCGAAACCCCGATGCGTGGCTAACGGCCTCTGATGACCACCAAGGCCACCGCGCGCTGGACCGGCGACAAGGTCCATTTCGACATCGAGTCCGGCTCCGGCCATAAAGCGGAGATCGACGAGGCGCCGATCTTCGGTGACGACCTGGCGATGCGGCCGACAGAGATGCTGCTCGGAGCCCTTGGCGGCTGCACCGGGCTCAACGCGGTTCTGCTGCTGAAGAAGTTCAAGCAGCCTCTCAAATCGCTCGAGGTCGAGGTTGAAGGCGAGCGGGACGAGGAGTGGCCGAAGGCGTTCAACAAGATCCAGATCACGTTCCACTGCACCTGGGACGGCGATACCGACAGAAAGGTGGTGGACCAGGCGATCGACATGGCCTGCAACCGTTACTGCCCGATCCACGCGACCCTGTCCCGCGGAGTGAAGATCGAGCACCGCCGCAAAGATTCTCGTTAACTCGAACTCCTCCCCATTTATGGGGCAATCAATAGGCGAGCCCCCGCGTCCTCAACGGGCTTGGCCCGCAGGTGGCGCGCAGGCGCCGGAGGGGCTGGGCAGCTTTTCTGAAGAGCCACATAGAATTAACCCGTCCCCGCAAGCTAACCAGTCTTGGAGCAGGCCTTGCTCGACACCTACCTCCCGATTTTGATCTTCGTCCTCATCGTGTTGGGGCTGATCGGGGCGTTGGTGACCCTGAGCTTCGTGCTCGGTCCTGCCAAGCCGTTCAAGCGCAAGCTCGCCCCGTACGAGTCGGGCATCATTCCCGACACCCCCGCGGTGCGCCGCCTGTCCGTCCGCTTCTACCTGACGGCGATGCTCTTCATCATCTTCGACGTCGAGGCGGTCTTCTTCTACCCCTGGGCGGTGCTGCTGCGCCAGCTGAAGTGGTTCGGCCTCATCGAGATGCTCGTGTTCATCGGCATCCTGCTGATCGCCCTCGCCCACATCTGGAAAAAGGGAGGGCTCGATTGGGAGTAGAGGCGCTCGCGGACGCCATGGGGCGGAACATCCTCACGACCTCCCTGGGAAAGCTGGTCGGCTGGGGGCGCGGCAACTCCATTTGGCCGGCCCAGTTCGGCCTGGCCTGCTGCGCGATCGAGATGATCGCCACAGCTACGGCCGGCGTCGACATTGCGCGCTTCGGCTCCGAGGCCTTTCGCGCCTCACCGCGGCAGTCGGACCTGATGATTGTCTCCGGACGGGTCTCGCAGAAGATGGCTCCGATCCTGCGCACGATCTACGACCAGATGCCCGAGCCGAAGTGGGTCATCTCGATGGGCGCGTGCGCATCGACCGGCGGAATCTTCAACAACTACGCGCTGCTGCAGGGGGTCGACAAGATTGTGCCCGTCGACGTCTACATCCCCGGCTGCCCGCCCAGGCCTGAGGACCTCTTGAACGCGCTGATGATCCTCCAGGAGAGGATCAAGGCGCAGGGAATCCTGCCCCCGCAGTGATTTCCGAAACGCTGATAGTCGAAAAAGGCGTCAGCGCCGGCGACCCATGGGTCACGGTCGAGTCTCGCAACGTCCGCGAAGCTCTTTCCGGACTCAAGAACGACGGCTACACGCTGCTCGTTTTTCTGACGTGCGTCGACCACCTCGTCGACTCTTCGCGCCAGTGGCCCGCGCGATACGAGGTCCTGTACCAGCTCCGCAACCTCGAGACCCGCGAGCAGATCCGGCTCCGCGCTTTCATCGACGGCGAACCGCCGCGGATCGAGTCCGTGCACGACCTGTTTGGGCCCGCCAACTGGGAGGAGCGCGAGACCTACGACATGTTCGGGATCGTCTTCAACAATCATCCGGAGCTCACGCGAATCCTGATGCCGGACGACTGGGTCGGCTATCCGCTGCGTCGCGACTACCCGGTCGGTGGCGAGCCAGTGGAGTTTTCCGAAGAGCACGAGATGTGGCAGACCGCCCCGGAAAAAGCGTGATGGACACGATCGCGCAGGGAGTCACGGTCACCAAGACGGGCGAAACCGGCGCGTTCGGCGGCGAGTTGCTCACGATCAACTTCGGTCCCCACCACCCATCCACGCACGGCGTGCTGCGCCTCATCGTCGACCTCGACGGCGAGCAGGTCCGCCGCCTCAAACCCGTGATCGGCTACCTGCACACCGGCATCGAAAAGCAGATGGAGGCGCTGCGCTGGCAGCAGGGCGTCACCGTGACCGACCGCCACGACTACCTGTCGCCGCCCATCAACAACCTCGCGTACGCGCTGGCGGTGGAAAAGCTGATGGGCGTGGACGTTCCGCCTCGCGCCAATGCTCTACGCGTGATCATGTCGGAGCTCACCCGCCTGTCATCTCACCTGGTCTGGATGGGGACGAGCGGTCTCGAACTCGGCGCGATGAGCATGCTGATGTACTGCTTCCGCGAGCGGGACACGATCCTCGACATGAACGAGGAGATCTCGGGTTTCCGCATGCACACGTCGTACATCCGGCCGGGCGGCGTGATGGCGGACGCAACGCCGCGCTTCCTCGAGATGCTGGACAAGTTCTGTCACGAGATGCCGGGTCACGTCGACGAGTACGAAGCGCTGTTGACCAACAACCCGATCTGGCGCTCCCGCACGATCGGCATCGGCATCCTGTCACCTGAAGACGCGAAGGTGCTCGGCGCCACCGGCCCGATGCTTCGGGGCTCAGGCGTCGCGTGGGACCTGCGCAGGTCGATGCCCTACTCCGGCTACGAGAATTACGACTTCGAGATCGCGACCTCGGACATGCGCGACTGCTACGGACGCTACCTGGTGCGCATCAAAGAGATGCGCGAGTCGGTCAAGATCCTGCGCCAGGCGCTGGACAAGCTGCCGGACGGCCCGGTCAACGTCGACGACCGGAAGATGCTGCCGCCACCGCGCGAGGAGCTGGAGACGTCGATGGAGGCGGTGATCCACCACTTCAAGCTCTTCACCGAGGGCTACTCGGTGCCGCCGGGCGACGTCTACGTCGCGGTCGAGTCGGGTCGAGGCGAGAACGGCTGCTACATCGCGAGCGACGGCACGCACAAGCCGAGGCGCGTGAAGTTTCGCTCCGCGTCGTTCGTCAACTTGCAAGTGCTGGAGCGCATGGCGCTCAACCACATGCTCGCGGACATGGTCGCCATCATCGGGACCGCCGACACCGTGCTCGGAGACTGCGACCGATGAGCGCTCTATCCAGTCAGGTGCTCGAGGAGATCAAAGAGCTCCCCGCGAAGTATCCGCAGCCGCGCTCGGCGGTGATGCCCGCGCTAGATCTCGCGCAGGAGGAGCTGGGACACCTCACACCCGAGGCGATGAGCGAGGTCGCGGTCGCGCTGCAGCTCGACCCGGGCTATGTGGAGGGAGTCGCGACCTTTTATTCGCTGTTTCATCTCGAACCGACCGGCAAGCATCGCTTCTACGTCTGCACGAACCTCAGCTGCATGCTGCGCGGCGCGAACGAGATCGTGGCTCACGTGAAGCAGTCGATCGGGGTGACGCACGCGGAGCAGGTGTCGGCAGACGGCCTGTTCAGCTACGAGGAGGTCGAGTGCCTTGGCGCGTGCGAGTTCGCGCCGATGATGCGGCTCGACCACAAGTATCACTACGACTTAACCACGGAAAGGGTCGACCAGCTGATCACCGAGCGACGTGCTCCCACGCCCCTCACCCCAACCCTCTCCCCAGGAGGGGAGAGGGAGCGAAAGCCCCGAGCCCCTAGGAAGAAGAAGGCCGATGGCTGAGCGTCGCGGATCCTTTGGTGACCAGCCTCAGCACCTGCTGTACGAGTCCAAGGCCGGCGGCTACACCGCCCTGCGCAAGGCTCTGTTCGATATGAAGCCGGTCGATCTCACCAACGAGGTCAAGACCTCCGGTTTGCGAGGCCGCGGAGGTGCCGGCTTCGCCACCGGCGTCAAGTGGAGCTTCATCAACCGCGACGCGCCGGGGCCGAAATATGTCGTCGTCAATGCCGACGAGTCGGAGCCTGGGACTGCCAAGGACCGCTACATCCTCGAGAACTCGCCCCACATGGTGGTCGAGGGCATCCTGATCGCCGCGTACGCGGTCGGGGCCAACCAGGCGTGGGTCTACATCCGCGGCGAGTACGACGAGCCGTCCCGGATGCTGACCGAGGCGATCGACGAGGCCCGCGCCAAGGGCTACATCGGCCCGCAGCCAATGGGCAAGGACTATCCGCTCGACATCCGCCTCTACCGCGGTCACGGCGCCTACATCTGCGGCGAGGAGACGGCGCTTCTCGAATCCCTCGAAGGCAAGAGAGCCCAGCCCCGCTCCCGTCCCCCATTCCCCGCGGTCAAGGGCGCGTGGGGCCGGCCCACCCTGCTGAACAACGTGGAGACGCTGGCGACCGTGCCCTGGATCATCAACAACGGGGGCGCTGCCTACGCCAAGCTCGGGACAGACAAGTCGCCCGGAACCCGGCTCTTGACCGTCAGCGGCAACGTGCGCAAGCCAGGTGTCTACGAGGTCGAGATAGGCCAGACGTTTCGTCACGTGATCATGGAGCTGGCCGGCGGCCCGCCCGAAGGCCGCAAGGTGAAGGTCTTCTGGCCGGGCGGCTCTTCGGCTCCCGTGCTGCCCGAATCGATGCTCGACGTCACCACCGACGCGGAGGCGCTGGCCGCGGCGAGATCCATGGCCGGATCTGGCGGCGTCATCGTGATGGACGACACACACTGCGTCGTTCGGGCGGCTCACCGCCTGCTCAAGTTCTATGCCTATGAGTCGTGCGGCAAGTGCACGCCGTGTCGAGTCGGCGGCGACTGGGCGGTGCGCACGTACGAGCGCATCCTGGCCAACCAGGGGTCGCAGGTCGAGCTCGACACGCTGCAGCGCGTCTCCGATGGCCTGCAGAACGGCCGGTGCCTCTGCGGCTTGGGGGACTCCGCCGGTTGGGTGATCGACTCGACGCTTCGCCACTTCCGCGAGGAGTACGAGGACCACGCTCTGCGGCACGAATGCAACGTGGGGGCCGTTCCTGCAAATGCCTGACATCAACCTGACCATCGATGGACACAAGATCTCTGTCCCTGCAGGCACGCTCATCGTCGAGGCGGCGAAGACCGTCGGCATAGAGATTCCCGTCTTCTGCTACCACCACAAGCTGGATCCGGTCGGCGCATGCCGGCTGTGCCTGGTCGACTTCACCCCGGGACCGCCGCGGCCGCAGACCGCGTGCACGACGCCCGTGGCTGAAGGCATGGTCGTGCGGACGCAGAGCGCCATGGCGGTGGCGGCCCGGGCCGACATCCTGGAGTTCGAGCTCGCCAACCACCCGCTCGACTGCCCGGTCTGCGACAAGGGCGGCGAGTGCCCGCTCCAGGACTGCGGCACGAATGCAACGTGGGGGCCGTTCCTGCAAATGCCTGACATCAACCTGACCATCGATGGACACAAGGTCTCTGTCCCTGAAGGCACGCTCATCGTCGAGGCGGCGAAGACCGTCGGCATCGAGATCCCCGTCTTCTGCTATCACCACAAGCTGGACCCGGTCGGCGCGTGCCGGCTGTGCCTGGTCGACTTCACCCCCGGACCACCGAGGCCGCAGACCGCGTGCACGACGCCGGTTGCTGAAGGCATGGTCGTGCGGACGCAGAGCGCCATGGCGGTGGCGGCCCGGGCCGACATCCTGGAGTTCGAGCTCGCCAACCACCCGCTCGACTGCCCGGTCTGCGACAAGGGCGGCGAGTGCCCGCTCCAGGACTTCACCTTCCGTCGCGCTCGACCGCGAGCGGTGCGTGCTCTGCTACCGCTGCACGCGCTACTACGACGAGGTCGCGTGGGAGCAGGAGCTGACCACCGACGAGCGCGGTGTGCAGTCCTTCATCACGAGCCAGTTCGACCAGCCGCTGCAGTCGATCTTCAGCGGCAACATCATCGACCTCTGCCCCGTCGGCGCCCTCACCTCCCGCGTATGGCGCTTCGAGTCGCGGCCGTGGGATATGACGCACACCGAGACGATCTGCTCGAAGTGCGCGGTCGGCTGCAGCGTCACACAGTGGCAGCGCCGAGGCCAGCTGGTACGCGTCACCTCACACGAAAACGACGACATCGACGAGGGCTGGATCTGCGATCGCGGCCGCTTCGACTACACCGACGTCAACGACCCTTCGCGGTTGCGCACGCCGTCGATCCGGGGGGCCAGGGCCACGTGGGCGGATGCGATCAACGCCGTCGCCGCCGGCATCAAGGGCAAAGGCGCCAGGCTCGGCATCTCGCTGCCCCAGGACATCACGAACGAGGAGGCATTCCTCTTCCGCCGCCTGCTCGACGGTCCGCTGAAGGGTGCGAAGGTGAAGATGCACGGCCGCACCGCCATCGCGGCGCCAGATGGCGAAACGATGCGCATCAAGGAGATAGATGACGCGCGCGTCATTGTCGTGGTCGCCTCCGACCTGGAGAACGACGTCCCAATCATCGACCTCCGCGTAAAGAAGGCGGTCGGCAAGCGCGGCGCGAAGCTGATCGTCGTCTACCCCGACGGCGTGGACTTCGACCGGAGCCCGCAAACCGTGCATATCCGGAATGCGAAGGGCGCCGCCGCGGCTGAGGTCCGCAAGCTCGCCTCACACGAGCTGCTCCAGAACCCCGGCGGACTGGTGGCGATCCTGTTCGGCGACGGCCGCGGCAGCGAGAACATGAACGAGCTGGCCACGGCCTGCGGCGCCCTGGCTGAGAAGGTCGGCGGCAAGGAGATGCCTCTTTATCGCGCGACCAACGAGCGCGGAGCGCTGGCGGCGGGAGTCGCGGGTTGGGACAAGCTGGAGCGCGTTGAGGCGCTGTTCAGCTGGGGTCCGCCCCCCACGGCCGGTGTGCCTGCGTCGGTCAAGTTCATCGCCGCCTGGGACCACCTCCCTCGGGTCGGCTACGAGACCGCCGTGGTCCTGCCGGCGGCGACTTTCGCCGAGCGCCAGGGCAGCTATACCAACGTCGAGGGCGTGGTCCAGTTCCTGCGGCCGCCCATCGCACTCAAACAGCCGCTGATGGAAGGCTGGCAGGTCCTTTGCGAGCTCGGCACCGCGCTTGGGCTGCCGATGGACTACTCCGGCATCGTCCCCATCCAGCGTGAGATGAAGCTCCAGACGCCTGATCCAAGCCCAGAGCCGACGCCAGTGCTCGTCGGGCCGGCACACCCATGAGCCAGATCTACAACGATCCCATCGGACATTGGGTTGTGGTCGTCGTCGCAATGACGCTGCTGCTTTTCGTCGTGCTGACCGCCACCGCCTACACGGTGTGGTTCGAGCGCGTGGCGCTGGGTCGTATCCAGAGACGGCCCGGTCCCAACCGCGTCGGCCCGTTCGGGCTGATGCAGCTGGCGGCCGACGGGATCAAGCTCGCGTTCAAAGAGAGCTTCGTCCCCGCGAAGACCGACAAGATCATCTACGTCCTGGCCCCGACGATCGGGGTCGCGGCAGCGTTCCTGGCCTGGTCGGTGATCCCGATCGGGCTCTGGTACAACGTCCAGTACTGGATCGCGGACGTCAACGTCGGGATCCTGGTGATCTTCGCGGTCAGCTCGCTGAACGTCTACGCCATCGTGCTCGGCGGCTATGCCTCGAACAACAAGTACTCGCTGCTCGGCGGACTGCGCTCGGCCGCGCAGCTCGTCAGCTACGAGATGGCGCTCGGCCTGTCGCTGGTGCCGACGTTCATGATCGCCGGCTCGCTGCGCCTGCGCGACATCGTCGAGTACACCGTCAGCTGGGGCCCCTACCACGGTCCCATCCCACTGATCCTGCTGACCCCGATCGGGTTCGTCATCTACCTCATCTCGGCCACGGCCGAGACGAACCGGACGCCGTTCGACCTGCCTGAGGCGGAGCAGGAGCTGATCGGCGGATTTCTCACCGAGTACTCGGGCCTCAAGTTCACGATGTACTACCTCGCCGAATACCTCAACGTGATCACCGTTTCGGCTTTGGCGACGCTGCTCTTCTTCGGCGGCTGGTACCTGTGGATCATCCCCCCGATCTTCGCCTTCCTCATCAAGGTCATCCTTTTTCTGTTCCTATACATTTGGCTCCGCGGCACCTTTCCCCGCCTGCGCTACGACATGCTCATGCGCCTGGGCTGGAAGGTCCTGCTGCCGCTGGCGATGGCAAACGTGATCGTGACCGCGACCATCCTGGTCGCGGTGCAGGGATGAACGGATGAGCGACGAAAAGCCGAAACCCCCGAAACAGCCGAGCGTCGCGGGGGACGTGGGCGCGCTGCTCACGGGCCTCAAAACGACTCTCTCCGAGGCGTTTCGGCCCCCCGTCACCACGATGTATCCGGAGGACAAGACCCCGCGCTCCGAGCGCTATCGGGGCCGTCACTATCTCCGCCGCTACGACAACGGGCTCGAGCGCTGCATCGGCTGCGAGCTGTGCGCCGCTGCCTGCCCGGTGGGCTGCATCCTCGTGATCGCGGCCGAGAACACCGACGAGAACCGAGTCTCGCCGGGCGAGCGCTACGCCAAGACGTATGAGATCAACATGCTGCGCTGCATCTTCTGCGGTTACTGCGAGGACGCGTGCCCGGTGCAGGCGATCGTGCTCGGGCCGGAGTACGAGCTTTCCGACACGAGTCGCGAGAAGTTCATCTACACCAAGGAGAAGCTGCTCGAGCCGCTGCCGCCCGACGTCGAAGCGCGGTTGCATGGCCACGCCCCTCTCCCCGACCCTCTCCCCGGAGGGGAGAGGGAGAAAGCCTAGCTTGGCGATTGCGGTCTTCTTCGTCGCTGCGGCGATGGCAGTTCTCGGCGGCATCGGCGTGGTCGCGTTCCACCAGCCGATCCGCTCCGTGCTGAGCCTGGTCGTGGTGATGCTGTCGCTCTCGGTGCTGTTCCTGCTGCTGAGCGCGCAGTTCATCTTCGCGGTCCAGATCATCGTCTACGCCGGCGCGGTCATGGTCCTGTTCCTCTTCGTCATCGCCCTGCTGGGCCCCGCGCGCGAGCTGGGCCGCGGCCGCCTGCGATTTCAAACATGGCTGTCTGCTCTCTTCGTGCTGGTGCTGCTCGGCCTCATGTGGGCAATGCTGCAGGGCGTCCAGTACCGGCAGCCGGACAGCGGCGTGAGCCTTTCGTTCTTCGGCACGGTGCAGTCGATCGCGGTCGGCCTCTTCACGACTTACCTCTATCCGTTCGAGCTGACCTCGATCCTGCTGCTGGTGGCCGCGATCGGGGCGATCTACCTCAGCCGGAAGCGGATCGACGACCTGTGAGCACCTTGAACATCGGCGGATCGCAGCTCGACGCATCGTGGTTCCTGCTTCTCGGCGCCATCCTGTTCGTTCTCGGCGCGGCCGGGGTCCTGGTCCGCCGCAACCCCCTGGTGATCCTCATCTCCATCGAGCTCATGCTCAATGCCGCCAACCTGACGCTCGTGACTTTCTCGCGCCAGCTGATGAACATCGAAGGCCAGCTGTTCGCCCTGATGTCGATGACGGTCGCCGCGGCTGAAGCCGTGGTCGGGCTGGCGATCCTGGTCGACATCTTTCGCACGCGGGACGCCGAGGACATCGACGACCTCAGCGAGCTGAAGGGATGAACAACCAGGCACTCTCGCTGCTGATCCTCCTCTTCCCCACCGCGGGCGCGCTGCTGCTCGCGGGCCGGGGATGGCGGCTGCCCCGAGTGTTCACCGTGATCATCGGGCCCGGCGTCGTTTGGGCCTCGTTCGCAGCCACGCTTGCACTGTTCTTCGGCAAGGCCTCCGGCGACTTCACCTACTGGACCTGGATCAAGAGCGGCTCGTTCGAGGTGCCGTTCAACCTGCTGATCGACAACCTCTCGATCTTCATGTGCCTGGTCATCACCGGCGTCGGCGGGCTGATCGTCACCTACGCGGTCGGCTACATGGAGCACGAGGACGACCCCAGCTACGTCGTCCTGGCCGGCAACTTCATCTTCCTGATCGTCGGCGTGGCGATGGTGGGCCTCAGCTCGTACCTGCTGATCGGCTTCTCGTACCAGCGCAATTCCGCCGTCGTCGCCGCGCGGAAGGCCTTCGTGATGAACGTGATCGGCGATGTCGGCATGATCCTCGGCACGTTTGTAGTCTTTGTCACCTTTCACGCCACCACCTACGCAGGCGTGTTCGACCAACTCAAGTCAGGCACGTTCTGCGGTCGCCCCACAAATCAATGCACTTACATCTTCGTCAACGATTCGTCGATGCTGGAGTTGGCTGCCTTCTTGTTCCTGGTAGGGGCAGTCGCGAAGTCCGCTCAGCTTCCGCTCCATACGTGGCTGCCCGACGCAATGGAAGGACCGACCCCAGTCAGCGCGCTCATCCATGCCGCGACCATGGTCACCGCCGGCGTGTACCTGGTCGGCCGCATGCATCCGATCTACGACGTCGCGGTCTACGCGCATGCCGCGGTCGCGATCGTCGGCGCGGTCACGGCGCTCTTCGCCGCGACGATCGCGATCGTCCAGGTCGACATCAAGCGCGTGCTCGCCTACTCGACGATGAGCCAGATCGGCTACATGTTTCTCGCGGTCGGCATCGGCGCCTACGCCGCGGGTTTCTTCCACCTCCTGTCGCACGCGTTCTTCAAGGCCCTGCTCTTCATGGCCGCGGGCAACGTGATCCACGCCATGCACGACGAGCAGGACATGCGCAAGTACGGCGGCCTGTGGGGCCAGATACGGCCGACGTCGATCTCGTTCCTTGTCGGCTCGCTTGCACTTGTCGGAGTGATCCCGTTCGTCGGCTTCTTCTCCAAGGAGCAGATCCTCGGCGCCGCCTTCTCCAAGCCTGACGACGCGGCGGTGCAACTGCTGTGGTTCATCGGCTTCATCACGGCGCTCATCACCGGCTTCTACACCGGCCGTATGTGGTGGCTGTCCTTCTGGGGCAAGCCCTCACCGCAACGTCCGGTCGAGCACCCCCACGCACCGCGCCTGGTGATGATGGGGCCGGTCGCGAGCCTGGCCGTGCTGGCGACAGTCGGCGGATTCATCCAGACCCGCGCCCTGGGATTCGGGCCGGCCGTCGTGTCCGACTTCCTCAGCTCCGCCGTCGGCCCCGTGCGCTGGGAAGGGGGCGGTGGCGAGGTCGCGGTCACCTTCCTGACCATGATCCTGGCCACGGCGCTGTTCGTCGGCGCGATGCGGATCCGGCCGTGGAGCCCCTACGTGCCCTGGGCCCATCGCCTGCTCGAGCGCAAGTACTACTTCGACGAGATCTACGACGCAGCTTTCGTGAGGCCGATGGACTGGGTGGCGGCCTTCGCCCAGCGCGACATCGAAACGCCGGTCATCGACGCGGCCGTCATCGACACCGGGCTTGTAGCACGAGCCGGGGCGAGCGGCCTCAGCCTCACCCAGAGCGGCTACTTCCGCAACTACGTCCTCGTGTTCGTCGCGGGCGCCGTGGTAGCCGCGGTCATCCTGATCGTGAGGGCAGGCTCATGACCCTGACCAGCCTGTGGCTGATCCCCCTGGTCGGCGGTGCCCTGGTCGCGTTTCTGCCGCCGCCCCTGTCCAAATGGTTCGGCGCGCTGGTCGCCACGGTGGCGCTGGTAATCGCCGCGTTCGTTGCGTTGAGCTTTGCGCCCGGCTTCAACGGCTACCAGTTCACCGAAAAGCTCGAATGGATCCCGCAGCTGAGCATCTTCTACCGCCTCGGCATCGACGGGATCAGCCTGTGGCTCCTCGTCCTCAACGCGTTCCTGACCCTGATCGCCATCCTGGCCACCCCGGTGACCAACCGCACGGGCGGATTCGTCGGCTTGATGCTCGCCATGTCGGCCGGGCTGGCCGGCGTGTTCATGGCGACGGACCTCGTCCTTTTCTATGTGTTCTGGGAAGCGATGCTGATCCCGGCGTACTTCCTGCTGTGGCTCTACGGCGAGGGCTCGCGGCCCGGATACGCCGCCTTGAAGTTCGTGCTCTACACGCTCGCCGGGTCACTGCTGATGCTGGTCGGCGTCATCGGCGAGTACGTTGCGACCGGAAAGCAGACGTTCGACCTGGCGCAGCTTGCCAAGCTGGCGCCGTCTCCGTCAATCCAGTTCGCGCTGTTCTTCGTCTTCGCTCTCGCGTTCGCGATCAAGACGCCGCTCTTCCCCTTCCACAGCTGGCTGCCGGACGCGTACAGCGCCGCCCCCACACCGATGCTGATCACCTTCGCCGGGGTCATGGGCAAGGCCGGCGCGTACGGCTTCCTGCGCATCGCCGTGCCGCTGTTTCCGCAGCCCGTCGACTGGTGGGACTGGCGCTGGGTCATCCCGGTCCTCGCCGTCGCCGCGATCATCTACGGCGCGCTGATGGCCCTGGTCCAGCGCGACATGAAGCTGCTCGTGTCGTACTCGAGCGTCAGCCATATGGGATTCATCGTGCTCGGCATCTTCTCGTTCAACATCCAGGGCCAGCAGGGCGCGGTCATCCAGATGGTCAACCACGGGATCATCATTGCGGCGCTCTTCTTGATCGTCGGCTGGATCGGCGACCGAGTCGGCACGCGGGATCGCTCCGCCATGGCGGGACTTGCGCTGCGCATGCCGGTGATGGCGGGGGTGTTCGCCGTGGTGACGTTCGCCGCCTTGGGGCTGCCCGGGCTCAACAGCTTCGTCGGCGAGTTCATGACGCTGCTCGGAGCCTGGCAGAGGGCGCCGCTGCTCGCCGTCTTCGCCGCGGTCGGCCTCGTCCTGGCGCCGATCTACATGCTGCGGCTCTTCCAGGGGGTGACCCAGGGCGCCCCGATGGGACCGGTGCCCAAATCTGACATCTATGCCGGCCAGCTGACAGTGCTGGCGCCGCTGATCGCGCTCATGTTCGCGATCGGGCTCGACCCGGGCGTGCTGACCGGTTTGATGACGTCGCTGGGCCAGACGGGACTGTACCGGTAGATGCCTCCAGGAACCGACCTCACCTACACCTGGTCGCAGGCGCAGGCCGACCTCGGCCAGATCGCGCCCATCGTCGCCCTGACCGGTTTCTTCCTCCTGGCGCTGGTCACGGACCTCATCCTCCCCCGCCCGCGACGTGGCGGGGTGATCGCCATGTTCGCGGTCGTCGGATTTGCCTACTCGCTCGGGACCGCGCTGTATCGCTGGCGCTATGCGACGGGCGGCTATGCCTATCACAAGTTCGCGACAGGCGACGACTTCGCGCTCTTCTTCGAGGTCCTGTTCGCGAGCCTGGGCATCCTGACGGTCGCCGTCTCGCATTCGTACCTGAAGCGACGCGGATTCCTCGAGTCGGAGTTCCACCTCCTGGTCATGGCCGCCGTGATCGGCATGATGGTCCTGGCCTCGGCCACCTCCCTGGTCACCGTCTTCCTCGGCCTGGAGATGCTATCGATCGCCCTCTACATCATGTGCGGCTTTGCGCGAACCGATTTCAGGTCCCAGGAGGCCGCCGCCAAGTACCTGCTGGTGGGCGGCTTCGCGAGCGCGTTTGTCCTCTACGGGATGGCCCTCGTGTACGGAGCCTCCGGTACGACCGTCATCCCGGACATCGCACAACGCCTCGCCGCGTCGGCCGGCATGAACCCACTGCTGCTGCTGGGCATCGTGCTCATGGGCGTGGGGTTCGCGTTCAAGGTGTCGGCGGCGCCCTTCCACATGTGGACACCCGACGTTTACCAGGGCGCGCCGATCCCGGTGACCGCCTTCATGTCGGTGGGGACCAAGGCCGCCGCCTTCGCGATGATCGTTCGCGTCTTTTCCGCCGGCCTGCCCCACCTCGCGCCGGAATGGCAGACGCTGCTCGCGTTTGTCGCAGCCACCAGCATGGTTGTCGGCAACCTGATGGCGATCGTGCAGACGAGCCTCAAACGCCTCCTTGCATATTCGGGTGTGGCGCAGGCGGGATACATCCTCATCGGCGTGATCGCCGGCGGGCCGAACGGCCTCGCGGCCGTGCTCTATTACCTCTTCGTGTACATGTTCATGAACTTCGGCGCGTTCGCAGTGATCACGCTACTCGCCGGTCCAGAGGGGGACCGGGACCGGTTTGCCGACCTTGAAGGCCTCGGTCGGCGCAGTCCGGTGCTGGCCGTGGCGATGAGCGTCTTCATGCTTTCGCTCGCGGGATTTCCGCCATCGGTCGGGTTTTTCGGGAAGCTGTTCCTGTTCACCGCCGGGGTCGGCGCCGGCTACACGTGGCTCGTCGTGCTCGCGGTGTTGATGAGCGTGGTCTCGGTGTTCTATTACATCCGGGTCCTCGTCCCGGTCTGGTCACCATCGCCCCGCACCGACCATGTCCCCGCGTCGATCAGCAGTAACTTTGCGATCGTCCTGAGCGGCGTCGCCTCGGTCGTGCTCGGCCTGTATCCGACGACGCTCCTGATCGCCGGCCAGCTGGGTGCGACCCCGATAAATCCGCCCTAGGCTTTTAGTTTCGTCACTGCTGCGGTGAGACGGCGCTCGCGCGTTTCGGGTCTCTTCGCCTCCTCGAGACTGCGCGCCATCTCCCTTCGGTCGGTGTAGGAGAGCTTCTCCCACGCAGTGGCAGCTCTCTTGTCTCGGGCCAGGACTTTCGCCAGGTCGCTCGGTGGCTCGATCGCTCGCGGTGCGGTGTCGATCTCGACCTCGACCGTGATGGTGTCGCCTCGCTTGAGGCCTTCGGCCTGCTGGATCGCCTTGAGCACGCCAAGGAGGTAGGTGCCGTCGCCCACCGGCATCAATGACCCGCGGTAGGGATGGCCCGCGATCACCGTCTGCACCTTGGGCCTGCCCTTCAAACCAAGCTTGGTGTTGATGTCCCTCGGCACAGCGATGTACGTCCCGGTGCCGGTCGGATCGGCTTGCAGCGTGGCCTGAAACTTCACCTCGGGCCGATTCTATGCAGGAATGGTCGCGCCGCTCGCGAACGGTCGCGGGTAGGGCGCCGGCTTGAACACCACGAACGAGGGGTCGAAGTGGAAACCGAAGATCTTGCCGGTGCCCCCGCCCAGCCTTCCAGCCGCGATGTTCAGCGCGTCGGGTTGGAGCGCCGCGTCATCCCAGCGCCCGGTGTCGAGGCGCTGGAGCAGGACCTTGAGCGCGGCGATGATCTCTGCCGGTGTGAACGCGCAATGACCCGCCCGATGCACGAAAAGTTGGCGGAGCAGGTCCTGGTTGCCCGCGGCACTGACGACCTGCGAGTACGCGCTCTCATTGGGCGCGATGACTAGGCCGTCGCCCGTCGTGTGCACGGAAAGGACGGGGATGCTGAGCCGCCCGTCGAATGTGACGTAGCGCTGGAGGTAAGCCGCCGCGGCGGGATCGGCTTTGATCGTCGCGCCCGCGCTCAGCGCTCGAAGGTCGGCGCCGAGGTCGAGGCCGGCCTGCCGGTAGAGCCCGGTCACCTCGTCCCGGTCCGGCGACGCCGCCAGGAGCTGCGCGTAGTCGACACCGATGTTCCAGGACGGGTTGCCGCCGGCGCGGGCCTCGAGCTCGGTGCGGTACTGGAAGGCAAACGGGAAATCCACCCGCGACTCCCACGTGGCCTGGGCCTGCGCCTGGGCAACGTAGTTCGTGCTGGCGGGCTCGAGCTTGGTCGGGTCGAACCACCCGGGTAGATCGATGAGCCCTCCCGCCAAGGCGAGCCGCGCCCGACCCTGCGCGGTGGAGTTCGCTGCGTTGAGGATCGATTCCGCAAGCTGGAGGTTTGCGGAGCCGTCCGTCACGTGCACCAGCTGAAGTGCGGAGCCCGGTGCGAGGAGGGTCTTGAACGCGTACGCCGAGTCGAGCTCTGAGTTCCAGGTCGCGATGCCTCCGGCGAGGACGCCGCACAGCGGCATCGCGGCGACAAAGCGGCCGGGATTCAACTGGACCAGCCCGGCGGTGATGATCCCGCCCAGGGACGCGCCCCACGCGATGACGCGCTTCGGCTTGCCGACATGCTGCGAGAAGTAGTCGAGTAGGTCGATCTGGTCCTTGAACGCATCCTCCAGCGCCCACCCGGTCGCGCTGTAGGCCGATCCCGCTGTCGCGAAGTGCTGGTTGGCAAGCCATGCGGTCTCCTCGCCGGGTGGCGCAGCCTGCGCCTGGTTCAGCTCGCCCGGGGCGACATAGCCGTGGCTGTACAGGAAAAGCGTCCCGTTCCAGTCGTTCGGCACGTCAATCGCGTACGCGGCCGCGCCAATCCGGCCCGCGAGGTGCAGCGCTCCGGTGTGGAGCTGCGGGTTGCTGGATTGGCTGCAGGCGGCAACGAAAACGAGGAGGCACACCAGGGTCAGCTTGCGCATCGGACTCAGATGTTGGACCGTCCCTGAGCTCCATCGACCGGGATGCACGCGCCGGTCAGCAAGCTGGCCTGGCGTGAGCACACCAAAGCGACCACCGCCGCCACCTCGTCCACGGTTCCAAACCTGCCCATCGGCATCTCCCGGCGGACGAACTCGGCGATGCCATCGGGATCCGCCTGCTGCCGGCGGTGCCATCCACCTCCTTCCCAGAGGATCGAGCCCGGTGCGATCGAGTTGACGGTCACCCCTTTCGCGGCCACGTCCTGGGCGAGCGACTTGACCATGCTGATCTCAGCTGCTTTGGCGGCGTTGTAGGCAGGGGCGCCGCCCGACTCGCGTCCGTAAACGGACGTGATGACCACCACTCGGCCCCATCCCCGCTCGACCATCCCCGGCAGCACGAGCTGCGTCATACGCATGCTGACCACGACGTTGCCTTCGAACGCGGCCTCGAGCTCGCTCACGCCCGTGTCGCGCCACGACGTGCCGGCCCGCGCGCCGAAGTTGTTGACCAGGATCTCGATCGGCCCAAGATGCTGGACTGTCTCCTCGACAGCTTTTCTGCAGCCGTCTTCGGTCGTCACGTCGGCGGCGACACCGAATCCTTTGATGGATTCGGCCACTCGCTGAACGTCCGCGGCTGTGCGGGCGACGACCGAGACGCGCGCGCCTTCACGCGCCAGCGCCTGGGCGATGCCGAGACCGATCCCCCGGGTCGCCCCTGTGACCAGCGCGACCTTGCCGGCGATGCCGAAGTCCACTCGCGCATCCTAATGAGGTGTTGCCGCCCGGAGCCCTCAACGATGGACCGCCGGTCACACCTCGCCCATCGGCGACTGTGCTGCTGCTGCGCGAGGGTGATCCATGGGAGCTGCTGCTGGTGCGCCGACCGGGCGGGGCGGACTTCGCGCCGGGCGCGTACGTGTTCCCGGGAGGGACGGTCCATGAGGATGATCGCGTGTTTTCTGATGAAGTCCGCGCCGCAGCCGTGCGTGAGGTGTTCGAAGAGGTCGGCATCCTGCTCGCGCCGGGAGCCCGCGATGCCGAGTGCGCGCAGGTCCGCGACCTTCTCGCAAATGGCGCTTCGTTCGGAGACGCGTTGTCGCGACTTGGCGTCGTCCCCGCATTTGACCAGCTCGTGCTATTCGCTCGCTGGGTCACGCCCGCGCAGTTGCGACGGCGCTTCGATGCTCGCTTTTATCTAGCCCGGCTGCCTACTGACCAGAGCGTCACGCCACAGGAAGGCGAGGTGACCGACTGGCTGTGGGTCGCGCCATCACGCGCGTTGGTGAGCGCCGACATCACGCTCGTCTACGCCACGCGGGCCGTGCTCGAATCCGTCGCCGGCGCGCCGGACCTGCCAACGCTGTTTGCTCGGGCTCGTTCTATTAGTGAGGTTCCGATTGTCGAACCGCGAATCATCCAGACCGAATGCGGCTGGGAGATCGTGCGCGACTAGTGCCTGGCTACGTTGAAAGGCCCCAATTCCGCACGGAAGGCGTCAGACGCGCGGAATTCTGCGACTGACTGCGCACGGGAGGCGTCAGACGTGCGGAATTCCCCTTAGCGCCAGAGGTCACACCAGCGGTTGTAGTGGATGACCTCCACCCCACCCTGTCGCAGCACGTCGAGCCCCGCCGGATCGCGATAGGCCTCTCTGTAATAGACGCGCGCGACGTTGGCGTTGATCGCCATCTTGGCGCACATCACGCAGGGCGAGGCGCTGACGAACATCACTTTGCCCGGCAGCTGGGCGCCGGACTTGATGACGGCGTTCATCTCGCTGTGAATGCAGCCGCACGCTCCTGGCGTCGTCGAATCGCAGCGGTTGGGCAGCCCGCGGGCGTTGCCGTTGTAGCCGATGCCCAGGACCTGGGTCAGGTCGGGCGTCGTGATCACGGTGCCGACCTGGAGGCGGAGG
>VBII01000197.1 GCA_005887735.1 Chloroflexota bacterium | reverse complement strand
ACAGGGCGCAGCCAATGTCATCGGCGATCTGACGCGGAAGGGTGGAATACGGCCAGGTCTCGATCCGGACCTTGCCGCCGACATCGTCTGGCTGCTCGGGCCCGGCGCCTACTACATGCTCGTCCATCGCCGGGGCTGGTCTCCAAAACGTTTCCAGGGCTGGCTGGCCGAGACTTTCATCAGCCAGCTGCTGCCGGCCGAAGATGCGAGCTCGCGCCGAGCTGCGTCCAGGGCGAAGGTGAAAACTCACTAGGGGTTGGCGTGTTGTCGAATTCGTCGGTGACTGTTCGTCGTACTGGGTGTCAGACGGTCAACAAATACGGAGAAATGAAATGGCAAAGTACATCTTCCTTCAGTACATGGACGAGTCCAAGGCACCGCGTCCCGGCACGCCTGAGATGCAGCAAACGATCGATGCCTTTGCAAGCTATCTGGACGAGTTGAAGGCCGCCGGCGCATTCCACGATGGCGACCCTTGCCAGCCTTCGGCCGCAGCCTTCAGCGTCACTGTCCGCGACGGCAACGCGAAGACCACCGATGGGCCGATGCACGCCCAGTCGCCGTGGCTGAACGGCTACTTTGTCCTCGACTGCAAGGACAGGGCCGAGGCAAACGCCTGGGCGGCCAAGAACCCCGCGGCGTGGGTGGGCACCGTCGAGGTTCACCCGATCCTGTCGCTCTCCTAGACTGCGGGCGAAATCGAAGAATTCTCAGTCCGCGAGGCGGGAGCTCCGGACCTTGAAGCGATCGTTGGCATCAAGGTCCGGAGCTGGGCGGACACCTACGGCTCGCTGATCGATCCGGCGGTCCTTGGAAAGCACCTTGACCCGAAACGCGAGCTGGTGGCCCTCCGCAGGGCGGCAGCCCAGCCCGACGCCATCCTTCTCGTCGTCCAGGACCCATCGGGCGAGATTGCCGGCTTCGCGCTCGCCTTTCTCGCGCGTCAGCCTGAACCCCTGCTCGAATCTCTCCACGTGCTTCGCGAGTTGCAAAGCCGTGGCGTCGGAGCCCTCCTCCTGCGCGCCATTGCTGTCCGCATCCAGGCTCGCGGCCAAAAGAGCATGCGACTGGGCGTGATCGCGGGCAATGCCGGCGCCGCCCGCTTCTACCAGAGGCTCGGAGGAACCTTCGCCGGGCTGGAACCTACAGGGTGGGCCGAAGGCGTCTGGCACGAGGTCTATCGCTGGCCGGACATCTCGGTGCTTACCCGTGACATCGCGTAACGGGCACGACGCACCTCCGTTT
This sequence comes from Chloroflexota bacterium, assembly GCA_005887735.1. GTDB lineage: Bacteria > Chloroflexota > Dormibacteria > Dormibacterales > Dormibacteraceae > 40CM-4-65-16. The sequence continues at coordinate 2,365 of VBII01000197.1, read as the reverse complement.
ACCTGAAAGATCTACCAAATCAACAAGGAGGTGTTGAAGGTGGGGCGCTGGCTACAGGCCTTGATCATTCTTTTTGCGCTCGTCGGCGTGCTCGCAGTGCAGTCCGCGCGTCCTCGTCAGGGCGTGCTGACCAGGGTGAGCTGATTCCAGTCGACCGCCGCCCGTGCAGCCCGGCGCGCAGGCTTCACGGGCCAAGGTCAACCAAAACCTTTGCCTCCAGCCCGATCCGACAGGCGTTACACTCCCGCCCGTGAACAGCGCCGGCGACAGCTTCGCCTGGCCGTTTCAAGACCCCGGATGGTTCGGCAAGATGGTGGTGCAGGGGCTCATCTACATCATGACCATCGACAACTACCGCGCCGGCCGTCGCGAGCTGCCGCCGGCGGGCTTCCACCTCAGCCGGGGCATCGCGCTGTTCGTCGTCTATCTCGTGTATGCGATCGTCATCGAGATCCCGGGCGGAGTCCTGATCGGAATCGGGGGCGGAAATCACAGCTCGGGCCTGCTCGCCCTCGGCTACTTGATCGACACAGTCCTGGGTCTGCTCCTGGCCTTCCTGCTGCCGGCCATCATCTTGAGCACCTACCGAGCGGGCTTTGGCGGCGGCTTTGATGTGGGCGGCGTGTGGGCCATGGCCACGCGCAACCCCGGCACCACCGTCGTCGCGGCTCTGTTGTCCATCGTGGCCGGCCTGATCAGCGGCCTGGGAATCATCCTGTGCTTGGTCGGGTTGCTCTTCACCATCCCGTACGGCCAGGCGATCATCGCGGGCATCGTCACGTGGTACGAGCGCCAGCTGACCGGGCCTGCCCCGATGCCTGCTCAGCCGGCCTAGCAGAGCAAGAAGGAGCGGAGCCTGCGCTCCGCCCCCTCGCTGCACCCCTACTTCGCTGGACGCTAACCTACCAGGTCATCTGAATTCAGCTGCCCCCGGCAGCCGACTGGCCGGAGACGCAGGCCGCAAAAGCCCTGTGCTCGGACTTGTCTTCGTTGTGAGCCGCGGTCTTCGCGGCCTTGTCGCCCTTGGTGGGGGCGGTTTCCGAAGCGTTCTCGCTCGCGTCGGCGGCTTTGCAAGCCTGGGCCGGCGACGTTTGGCCGCTTTCCTGGTCGTTTTCCTGGCTTTCGGTCGACGCGATGGCGCTCACGCAGGCGCCGTGGACGCCGTTCGGGCCATGGGGACACGTCCGCGCGGCGGACGCGACTGCGTCACCGTGCGCATCCGGGTCTCCCGCGCCGTTGCTCTCTTGCATGGCCAGAGCACTGGCCGTGCCGAGGGCAAGGGCCGCGGCTGCCCCGAAGATCGCGAATCGCAACCTGAACATGAATCCCTCCTGAGTCGAAAATGACTGCACACCCGACCCCTCGTGGAAAGCCCTAACGCCGAAGCCTGGGCACCTAACCAAACTCTCGCCCGAAACTTAGTTGCAGGAATTTTGGCGTTCGGTCGTTATCCCACTTAACGTCCTAGCAACCCCGGAGGAAACATGACAGCACTACGTCGCAGAAAGATCCTTGCAACGTTCCTGAAATTGACTCGCAGAGGGCGGCGATTGTCGTCGCTTTCGGACGGTCCCGGCTGCACGTGCGCAAGCTGCGTGCAGGCCTGGGACCGCCATCGCCGGCCCGCGCATTCGGCCGTGCGGGAATCCCCACTGCGCATGCGTCTCGGTCTGTACTGACGCGTTCTCGCTGAAGCCTCGCCGTCTGCGCCGGCGGCGGGCTGATGGTCTACGGCGGGGAGGCCACGGGCAGGCTGGTCATGGTGTTCTTCGGCCTGAGCGGAGCGGTCTCCGTGACGAGGCTGTTAAGCAAGAACAACTACCTGGTGGGTTGCCCCGGCCGGATTCACCGAAGCAGCGCTACGGCTCTAGCCCTGGATCGAGCTCAGCAGCGCCAGGTTGCTGAGGGAGGTCGCCGCAAGGAGGATCGTCACCGCCTGGACGGCGACGAGCGAGGCGCGAAACGTGATGCGGGAAAGTCGGTGTTCTTGCCGGACTTTGCCCGCGGCTGCAAGGAGAGCGGCGGCGGCGGAGGCGACGATCAGCAGCTTGATGACCCAGAAGAGCGCGACTCCACCAACCTCGAGCACCTGGGCGCTGACGGGCATCAGCTCCAGCGCCCCCTGGGCACGGTCGAGCGCGGTGGTCAGCGTGTCGGTCGCCTGACTCCCCAACAGCAGGCCACTCCAGAGCAAGGCCTGCCGGATCTCCACTCAAGGACAACGCGCCGACTTTGCGAGGTGGCTTCATCTGCTCGATTGCGTTTCGTACTTTTTTCTATCCGCCCACCGGGTCTAAGCGCATCCAGTGGCGTTCCTAATTTGGAGGTGACGAAATAAATGGACACGGGAACTCTGGTCACGATC
>VBII01000196.1 GCA_005887735.1 Chloroflexota bacterium | reverse complement strand
CGCGCGCTGAAGCTGCCCGGCGTCGGCCTACAGGAGGAGACGCAGCGCTCATATCTACCGGGCGCGGAGGGCGGCACGACGCTGGCCTCCGACCTGCTCGGCTTCGTCACCTGGGACGGGGCGGGGCAGTCGGGCCTCGAGTCGAAATACCAGAAGCTGCTCGCAGGAACGCCTGGCTACATCTCGAGCTACCGCGACCTTGCCAACCGAGAGATCGTTCTCGGTTCGCACAGCGACCAGAATCCGGTGAACGGCTCCGACCTTGTGCTGACGCTCGACGCAAACATCCAGTTCGAGGCCGAGCAGGCCCTCGCTGCCGGCATCAAGACGGACAACGCCGAAAGCGGCAGCGTCCTGATCATGGATCCCACCACCGGAGGCATCGTCGCGTGGGCCGACTACCCAAGCTACAACGCCAACGACTTCAACCACACAGACCCCGCGCTGTTCAAAGACAACGTCGTGAGCTATCTGTACGAGCCGGGCTCGGTGATGAAGGTGGTGACGCTGGCGGGCGCGATCAACGTCGGCGCGATTGCGCCGGATACCGTGATCAACGACCCCGGCGTGCTGAGCGTAGGCGGTTACCGGATCTACGACTGGGACCGCGCGAATCACGGCAACATCGACTACACGTACGTTCTCGCGCACTCTCTCAACGTCGGCGCGATGAAGGCGATGCAGTCTGAAGGGCACGATGCGTTCTACAAGAACCTCCAGGCATTTGGCCTCACGCAGCCGAGCGGCATCGACGTCGCGGGGGAGAGCTTCGTCGCGCCGCCTTCGGCCTCTCAAATGGCGGATTCGCAGTACGCGACGACCTCGTTTGGCCAGGGCATCGACGTGAACATGGTCCAGATGCTGTCCGCGGTCAACGTCGTGGCCAACGGCGGCAAGTACGCGCCGCCGCACGTCGTGGAGCGAGTCGGCACGCAGATCAACCCTCTGCTGCTCCAGCCGCAGCGCCAGGTGATCAGCCCTCAGACCGCGGCGAAGATGACTGTGATGATGGAGCAGGTGGTCCAGAAAGGGTCCGGCTCCTTGGCTCGCGTCCACGGTTTTGAGAAGGACCAGACCGGCAAGACCGGAAGTTCACAGATCCCAGTGAACGGACAGTACACGCAGGATGTGTGGACCTCGTATGTCGGTTTCCTGCCCGCGCAGCATCCGCGGTTCACCATGCTCGTCGTCGTGCGCAAGCCGCACTATCCTGGCTCCGACCGCAACTGGACCCTGAACGACGGCTATCTGACCGCGGCGCCGATCTGGCAGAAGATCGCTCAGGCGATGGTCGTCGACTGGCACATAACACCAGACCAGTCCTAACAGTTCTCATATACGTATGAGATTCAGCCTCCTCGAGATCCTCGAGGTGACCGGGGGTGGCGAGGTCGGGGGCACCCAGGTCGGTGAGATGTTCTCCACGTTTCACACTGACTCCCGCGAGGTGAAGCCCGGTGGCCTCTTCTTCGCCCTGCGCGGCGCAGAGATGGACGGCCATGAATTCGTAAGCGACGCGGTCGCCCGCGGAGCCGCCGCGATCGTCGTCGAACGCAAAACTGACACGTCGCCTGGAATCGTCGAGATCGTCGTGCGCGACAGCTGGGCCGCCCTTTACGCGCTCGCAGCGCACGCGCTGCGCCGCGTCCAACCCCTCGTTGTGGCCGTGACGGGAAGCAACGGCAAGACGTCGACCAAGGAGATGGTGGCTGCGATCCTCGCCCAGCATTTCAACGTGCTGCGGACGCAGGGCAACCTGAACACAGAGACAGGCGTCCCGCTCACAATCCTCAACCTCGAGCCGCATCACTCCGCTCTCGTGCTCGAGATGGGCATGCAACGCGCCGGCGACATTGCGCGCCTCACCGCTCTCGCCAGGCCGGTCATCGGCATCGTGACCAACGTCGGCATCGTTCACATCGAGTTTTTCAACGCGCACGAAGAGCTGGCGCGGGCGAAGGGCGAGCTGGTCGCGGCGCTCCCCGACGAAGGGTTGGCCGTACTGAATGCCGACAACCAATTCTTTCCCCTTCTTGTGCAGATGACGACAGCGCGAGTCGCAACCTTCGGAGAGGAGAAGGGCGACTACCGGATCGAGGGCTATCGAGCGCTGAGCGAGGGCGGTTCGCACTTTTCGATTCGCGGCGTCGACGTGCGGCTGAACCTCAACGGCCGGCACCAGGCGCTCAACGCGGCCGCCGCCCTCGCCGCATGCGAGTTCGCCGGCGTGCCCCTCACCACAGGCGCGGCGGCGCTCGGCGACGTCACGGTCGAGCACAGGCTCGAGGAGAAGACCACCTCGGCCGGATTCACGATCATCGACGACGCCTACAACGCGAGCCCGGAGTCGATGCTCGCCGCGTTCGACACGCTTGCGGACCAGCCGCGAACGGGACGCCTCCTTGCTGTGCTCGGGGAGATGCGCGAGCTCGGATCGCAATCGGACTCGGCCCACCGCCGAGTCGGTCAGCGGGCGGCCGAGGTGTTCGACGCGTTTTGTGTCATCGATGGCGCGCACGGGCGTGCGATGGCCGAGGCGGGCGGCGGCGAGGTGGTGGCCGACCGCGCAGCGGCCGCCGAGTGGGTCAGGCGAAACGCGGCCGCCGGCGACCGTGTGCTGGTCAAGGCGTCGCACGGCTTGCGCCTCGATCAGCTGGTCGAAGAGCTGACCGCCACTTGATTGGAAGAGCGCGGCCGGACGTCCTCGACGGATCTTCGGCGCCCATGCAGCCCATCTGCGTCGTTGCGACCTCCGCTCCTCGCTCACGCATCAACGGATGCGCTCGCTCCGGTGCTCGGCCGCGCCTAGCATCTGGGCCGCCTGGCCACCGAATCTCTCGTCGATGAATCCGGCCGCCCTCTTCGACGTCGTAACGTTCGTCGTCGCCTTCCTGGCGGCGCTTGCGCTGTATCCGCCGGCGATTCGAACGCTCCGCCGGCTCAAGGCGGGCCAGGTCATCCAGGAGGAGCTGCCCGACACACATCAGAAGAAAGCCGGAACGCCCACCGGCGGAGGCGTCATCTTCGTGCTGCTTGCGGTCTTAGGCGGTTCGCTCGCCGCCATCGCCGGACACCCAGGTGCATGGCCATCCATGGCCGGTCTGATCGCCGGCGGGCTGATCGGTCTCGCGGACGATCGAAGCAAGTTTCGCGTCGGCACCCGCGGAATCCCCGCGCGTCTCAAGTTTCCGATCCAGGTCTTGCTCGCGGTTCCGGTCGCGTGGATCGCCATCGTCTCGAGCGGTCCCCAGCTCTTCCTGCCTCTGACGCCCTGGCTGACCTTTCCCCTGGCTGTGATCGCGATCGTCGCGACCGCGAACTCCGTGAACATCACCGACGGGATGGACGGTCTGGCGGGCGGCCTCTCGGTCATCACGATCGCAGCTGTTTCCCTGTTCCTGCCGGGCGCCCAGGCCGGTGAGAAGGCGATCGCGATTGTTCTGTGCGGCGCGCTCGTCGCATTTCTGGTCTTCAATCGCTATCCCGCGCGCATCTTCATGGGCGACACCGGTTCGTTGGCGATCGGCTTCGCGCTGGCCGCCATGGCCATCCAGCAGGGCATGCTGCTGCTGCTGCCGGTCGTCGCTCTCGTGTTTGTACTGGAGACGCTGTCTGTCATCATTCAGGTGGCTTACTTCAAAGCCACCGGCGGACGACGCGTCTTCACCATGACCCCGATCCACTACACGTTCCACCACGAGGGTTGGTCTGAGAACCGCATCGCGCTGTCCTTCTGGGGCGCGGGGCTGGTTTCGGCGATCGCCGCAGTAGCCCTCGTGCGTCTTCACGGTTGACGGCCCGCGCCCTCGTCGTGGGCGCGGCGCGCAGCGGCGTCGCGCTTGCGCTGCACCTCACCGCTGAGGGTCAGAAGGTGCGCGTCGTCGACCGCAAGCCCGCGGCCGAGCTGCAGTCAACGCTGGAACAGATGCCATCCGGTGTCGACCTGCACCTCGGCGGCTACGACGGCCGCGCGCTGGAGGGCATCGACATCGTGTACGCCAGCCCGGGCGTGCCATGGGATTCGGAGCTGCTCAACCAGGCGCGTGCGAAAGGCATCCCTGTCTCGAGCGAGATCGACCTGTTCCTCAAGCTGTGCCGCGGGACCGTAGTCGGCATCACGGGGACCAACGGCAAGACCACCACGACGGCGTTGACCGGCGTGGTGCTGTCGGCGGGGAAGCGTCCCGTGATCGTGGGCGGCAACATAGGCGACACGGTGCTCGACCGCGTGAGCGAGATCACACCCGAGCACTGGGTGGTGCTCGAGCTCTCGAGCTTCCAGCTCGAATCCGTCGAGCGGCCGCGGCTGCATGTGGGCGTCATCCTCAACATCTCGCCTGACCACCTCGACCGGCATCGCACCCTCGAGCGCTATGTCGACCTCAAGGCGCGGGCGATCGAGGACTCTGATTACGCGGTGCTCAACGGCCGCGACCCCGTCGTGCGAGAGATCGCCAAACGCGCGCGAGGTCAGGTGGTCTGGTTTGACCAGCACCAGCCACTCCCGCCGATGCCGCTGCCCGGCAGCCACAACATGGAAAACGCGCTCGCGGCCGCCGCCGTGGGTCGAATCGCCGGCCTTCCCGACGACACGATCAACAACGCCATCCGTTCCTTCAAGGGAGTCGAGCACCGGCTCGAGCTGGTCGGGGAGTGGGCGGGCGTTCGCTGGTACAACGACTCCAAGGCGACCAACCCGGACGCAGGGCGCGTCGCGCTCAACGCGTTTCCAGGCGCGCCGGTGATCCTCATCGCGGGCGGCTACGGCGGCGACTTCGACCTGGACGAATGGGTCCGCGACGTGCTTGCCAACACCGAGGCTGTGATCCTCATCGGCGCTTCAGCCGACCAGCTCGCCCAGGCCCTGAGTGTTCACCCGAAGGTCGTTCGGGCACAGACGCTCGATGAGGCGGTGTCCATCGCCGCGGGGCTCGCGCGCCAGGGAGGGGTCGTGCTCTTGAGCCCTGCCTACAAGAGCTTCGACATGTTCAGGGACTTCGAGGACCGCGGGAACCAGTTCAAGGAGCTGGTCCGCCAGAGGTTCGCAGCGTGAGTTCAAGCAGCTCGCGGACAGTGGAACGACCGCAGCCTGACCGGCTGCTCCTCTTCACCACCGTCCTGCTCTGCGCGGCCGGGCTTGTGATGGTTACGAGCGCCAGCGTCGCGTTCGCCTACACCCAACGCGAGTCCGCCTTCTACTACGCCGAGCGCCAGGCCGCCTGGATGCTCATCGGATTTGTCGCGCTGTTCGTTCTCGGCCGGATCGACTACCGCAAGGTCAGGCCACTGGCCCCCGCGGGCGCGGTCGCGGTCATCCTGTTGATGCTGCTGGTGCTGCTCCCGCAGCTAGGCGTCAGCGTCAACGGCGCGCGGCGTTGGTTCGACGCCGGCCCCTTGGGAACTTTTCAACCCTCAGAGCTGGGCAAGCTCGCGTTCGCGGTGTTCATCGCGCACTGGATCGACCGCAACTCGCAGCGCATGGGCGACTTCCAGCATGTGTTCGTCCCCTTCGTCGCCATGCTCGCGGGCGTGCTCGTCCTGCTGCTGCTGGAGCGGGACCTCGGAACTGCGGTCGTGATGGTGGGGATCTTTGTCAGCGCCTACTGGGCGGGCGGCGGCAGGTTGCGCCACATCATTCTGCTCATGGGGGCGCTGGCGCTCGGTTTTGTCGCCGTCACCGTGCTCGAGCCGTACCGAATAGGGCGGCTCACCGCGTTCAAGAATCCGTGGGCAGATCCGTTGGGCGCCGGTTTTCAGGCCACACAATCCATTTACGGCCTCGCTTCGGGCGGCGTCTTCGGCGTGGGTATCGGCCATTCGATCGAGAAGTACGGCTGGCTGCCCGAGGCCCACACCGACTTCATCTTCGCGATCGTTGGCGAAGAGACGGGGTTGATCGGCACGACCCTGGTGATGCTCGGTTTTCTCGTGTTCGGCATCCGCGGATACCGGGCGTCTCTCCGCTCCCCGGACAGGTTCGGTATGGCGCTCGCCGCTTCCATTACTACGTGGATCATCTTCGAGGCGCTGCTCAACATGGCGACCGTGACCAACACGCTTCCCATCACCGGAGTCCCCCTGCCGTTTTTCAGCTATGGAGGCACGGCGCTCGCGACCACCCTTGCGGGGGTTGGCGTCGTGCTCAGCATCGCGCGCCATGGCTCCGGCACGGCGTTGGGGAACAATCGAGGATCAGATGAGAGTTTTGATCGCTGGCGGCGGGACCGGCGGGCACCTGTTTCCGGCGCTCGCAGTCGCGCGGGCGTTTCACGCTGAGGAGCCGGACGGTGCGGTGCTCTTGGTCGGGCGCGCCGGCGGACCCGGAGAGCGGCTCGTGCCCGCCGCCGGCTTCGACCTGGAGACGGTCCGCGTGCGCGGGCTCGACCGCGACGCCCCGTGGAAGAACCTCGCGCTTCCGGTGCTCGTCCCGCTTGCGCTGCGCGCCGCGACGCGCATCGTGGATCGGTTTCGGCCCGACGTCGTCCTGGGCATGGGCGGTTACGTGATGGCACCCGCAGTCGCGGCGGCGCGCAGGCGGCGCATTCCTTACGTGCTGCACGAGAAGGACGTGCGGCCCGGCCTGGCCACCAGGTACTTCGCGCCGGCAGCCGCCGCGGTGTGCATCACGCTGCCCGGAACCGAAAACCGGCTGCACGGCGTGCGGGTCGAGCTGACGGGCGTGCCTCTTCGCGACGGCTTCGTGCCGCGCACGCCTGACGTGCCCCCGCGCCGGTTGCTCGTCACCGGGGGCAGCCAGGGTGCGCGACGGCTCAATGAGGCGGTCTGGTCGGCGCTCGACGCGCTGTGCGCGAGATTCGAAGAGGTGGTCCACGTGGCGGGCCCCCAGGGCGCGGAAGGCATCGCTCGACATGCCCGCAACCGCTACAGCGGATTCACTTTCGCCGACGACATGCCCTCGCTGATGGGTCGAGCCGACCTGATCGTGAGTCGGGCCGGAGTGGGGACGATCGCGGAAGCGACCGCGGTCGGCCTGCCGATGATCCTGGTTCCAGGCACGTTCGGCGGCGGGCACCAGGAGGAGAACGCCCTCGCCATGGTCGATGCCGGAGCCGCGATCCGGATCGCCGACGGCGAGCTGACCGGCGAAACTCTCGTCCGCGCGATCGCCGGCCTGGAGGATGCCCGACTGCGCGCGATGGCCGCGGCGTCTGCGCGATCAGGACGTCTGGACGCTGCCAAGCGTGTCCTGGCCGTCCTGCACGAGGTCGCACGGAAATGAGGGTTCACCTCATGGGCGCGGGCGGGGCGGGCGTCTCGGCATTGGCACGCGTCTTCCTCGCCCGCGGCGACGAGGTGAGCGGCTGCGACGTCAAAGAATCCGATACCACCCTGGAGCTCGGGGACTCTGGGGTGAAGATGTTCGTCGGGCACGATCCGGAGCACGTGCTGGGGCAGGACCTGCTCGTTTACAGCGGTGCGATCAAGAGGTCGCCGGAGCTCGACGCGGCCCGCGCGATGGGAGTCCAGGCCTTGAGCCGGGCGGAGATGCTCGCGAAGCTGATCAACGAGTCGGACTCGATCGCGGTCGCCGGCACGGCCGGCAAGACGACCGTCACGCACATGGTGGGTCACATCCTGGTCACCGCGGGCTATGACCCCACGGTGCTCGTCGGCGACGGTGCAAGCGCCCGCGCCGGGCAGTCCGAGTGGTTGGTCGCCGAGACTGACGAATCGGATGGCACGCTTACCCTCCACCGTCCGCAGCGCGCCATCGTCACCAACATCGAGCTCGACCACCCCGACCACTTCCGCGACGTGAGCGCCGTGCGTGACCTGTTCCAGTGGTTCATCGAGGGCCTGCCGAAGGATGGGCTCGCCATCGTCTGCGCAGACGACGAGCTGGCGCGAGAGCTGAAACCAAAGGCGCGCAAGATCACGTATGGATTTCGGCACGACGCCACTTATCGATGCGAGCCCGTGCGTCCTTTTCCCATCTATAAAGGCCTGGACCTTCTCGGGCACATCAACCTCCGCCAACCAGGGCGCCACAACATCCAGAACGCAACGGCCGCCGCGGCTATGGCGCTCGAGCTCGGCATAGGGTTCGATGATGTCGCTGCAGCCCTGCGAAGCTTTCCGGGCGCACATCGCCGGATGGAATTTCTCGGCGTCTTCCAGGGCGCGGCCGTCTACGACGACTATGCGCACCATCCGACCAAGGTCCGCGCGACCATCGAAGCTGCCCGCGAGCTGCGCCATCGACGGCTGATCGTCGTCTTCCAACCGCATCGATACTCTCGCCTCAGCGCTTTGATGCACGACTTCGCGCGAGCTTTTACCGGGGCGGATCGTGTTTTCGTGCTCGATGTGTACAGCGCCGGCGAGGACAACGTCTCGGGCGTCCAGGCGGCCGATCTTGCGCACCAGATTCCTCAAGGCATCTACGTCGGCGATTTCGAGAAGGCCCGGGAGGGACTCGAGGAAATCGTCGGGCCCGACGACCTCGTTCTCCTCATGGGTGCCGGCGACATCAAGAAGTTGGGCGATGACCTGGCGCACAAGGTCTAACCTCGCGTGGCTGCGGGCGCTCGCGGGCGTCAAGCCAGACGAGTCGCTGGCCTCGCGGACGTCCTTCGGGATCGGCGGCCCGGCCGAGTTTTTCCTCGAGCTGGGACGGCCTGATGCAATCGAGAAGGTGATCGAGGGCTCCAAAGAGCGTGAGATCCCATACCTGCTGCTTGGCGCGGGCACAAACCTTTTGATCGCCGACCGCGGCGTGGAGGGCCTTGTCGTGCGCGTGGTCACGCGCGACCACCAGATCGAGGGCACGCGGGTTCGCGCGGCGGCAGGTTTGAAGATGATGCGGCTGGCCCGCGTCGTCGCTGACGCCAACCTGCGCGGCTTCGAGTTCGCGATCGGCGTGCCCGGCACGGTGGGCGGCGCCGTATACCAGGACGCCGGCTGCTGGGGCAAGGAGATCCGCGAGGTCCTGGTCGAGGTCGAGGGTTTTGTGCCGGGCGGCGGCAGAAAGAAGTGGAGGCCGGCCGACCTGGAGTTCGGATACCGCACGTCGGCGTTGAAAGACGGACCCTTGACAGGCGCGCTTGTGGTCTCGGCCACGCTGCAGCTCGAGCGCGGGGATGGGGAAGAGGCGAGGCAGCTCATGGCGAAGCTCACCCGAGAGCGCAACGAGACGCAGCCGATCAAAACCAAGAACTGTGGAAGCGTCTTCAAAAACCCGCCGGGTGACTCCGCGGGGCGCCTGGTCCAGGCGGCGGGCCTGAAGGGCGCGCGGGAGGGGGCGGCGGTGGTCTCCCAGCTCCACGGAAACTTCATCGTCAACGAGGGCGGGGCGACCGCGGCCGACGTGCGGAAGCTCATCGAGCACGTGATGGCCGAGGTCAAGCGGCGCTTCGGCGCGCAGCTCGAGCCTGAGGTCGAGATGGTGGGTCGCTGGTAGTGAAGCTCGCCGTGCTGAGGGGAGGGAAGTCTGCCGAGCGAGAGGTGTCCCTGCGCTCGGGCGACCAGGTGGCGAAGGCGCTTCGCGGGCGCGGCCACGCTGTCACGCCGGTCGACCTCGACGGCGGCACGTGGGATGCCCTCCGCGATGGCGGCTTCGAGTGCGTGTTCAACGCCCTGCACGGCCGGCTGGGCGAGGACGGGACCGTGCAGGGCATGCTCGAGCTCCTCGCGCTGGCCTACACGGGTTCCGGCGTGCTCGCCTCAGCCCTGTGCATGGACAAGTCGCGCGCGGCAAAGGTCATGCAGGGCGTGGGGCTCCACGTGCCCGAGTTCGAAGAGCTCGAGATCAAGGAAGGGGTCGCCGCCGACGTCGTGGAGAGGCTGGTGGCGCGATTCGGCCTTCCGCTCGTCGTCAAGCCGGTGCGCGAGGGCTCGACCATCGGCCTGACGATCGCGAAAGACGCCGACGCGGTGGCGAGCGGCCTGGTCCTGGCCGGGCGATACGACCGCCGGGTCTTGGTCCAGCGGTTTGCCACCGGGACGGAGGTGACGATCGGCGTGCTCGCTACTCCTGAGATCCAGGTCCTGCCGACGCTCGAGATCGTGAGCGAGAACCCGGTGTACGACTACGACGCCAAGTACACCGCCGGGAAGTCGCACCACATTATCCCCGCGCGTATCCCCGAATCAGCGCGGGCGGCCGCCTCTGAGGCCGCAGCTCGCGCCTTCACCGAGCTCGGATGCTCGGGCATGGCGCGGGTCGACATCATCGTCGATGCGGAAGGAACGCCGTGGGTGCTCGAGGTCAACACGGTGCCTGGGTTGACCGAGCTCTCCCTCTTGCCCGACGCGGCACGGGCTGCGGGCATCTCTTTCGACGAACTCTGCCAGCGGCTGGTCGACCACGCGGTTGGTCGGCATCAGCGCCACGTCGGACCAGGCCCGCTATGAGATTTCGGCGTCGCAGCTCCGTTCTTCCCAGGGCTCCATGGCCCGACGGGCTCGAGAGGACCGAGCCGTTGAAGGGCCAGCTGTGGACCCGCTCGGAGCGCGCTTTGCGCGAACCCGATGTGCACTGGTCGCGGCGAGCCGTGGCGGGCCTCGCGGCGGTGATCGAAGCGATGTTGCTGGGCTGGCTGTGGTTCGGTCCCGCCCTGGCCGTACATACGGTCGAGGTCGTCGGCGCGCGCCACTTGAGCCCGAGCCAGGTCGCGCAGGCAGCCGGAGTGGCCGGCAACGCGTCGATCATCTCGATCGACGGCGAATCGGCCGAGCAGCGTCTGCTCGGCCAGGTCTGGGTGCGCACCGCCACCGTCCAGCCGCAATTCCCGGGCAAGGTCATCGTGTCGGTCAGCGAGTGGCAGCCCGTGGCGGTCTACCACTCGGGCGTCTCTCCCGAGCTGTTTCTGCTTTCCAGCCAGGCCGTAGTGCTCGGCCGGACCGCGAACGCGACCGAACTGGTCGTGGTCCAGGGTCCGGCCGGGGCCGACCCGCGCCTGGGAGATCACGCGATCGACACGCAGCTCCTGGCCGCCCTGGTCAACATGCAGCGGGGCATGCCGGCCTTGATCGGCCAGGACGTGTCGACCTTCATCTTCGATTCGTGCGGTGACCTGACCATGGTGGCCAAGCGCGGCTGGAAGGTTTACTTTGGCCGCGTCTTGACGCCCGAGGAGTTCTCCGCCCTGCGCGACAAGCTGACCGCGCTGAAGGCGATCGCGGGCAACGGCAACGTCGACTACAGCTCCAGCGACCTGGATTACGTCAACGTGATGAACCCGGCGGAGCCGGCGGTCGGATACAAGTCCCGAGCGTCCGCGCCTCGATCGCCGGCGCCGAGCGCGACGCCCAGCCCCCAATGCAAGTAATCGTCGTTGCGATCCTGTTTGCGATCCTTGGGGTAATCCTCGGCCTGCTGTCGCCGGTCACTATTCCGATCACCTACGCGCGCTACACCGCCGTTGCGCTGCTGGCGGCGCTCGACTCGATCTTCGGCGCGTTCAAGGCGTATATCGCGGGCACCTTCGAGCCGCGAGTGTTCTTCAGCGGCTTGCTGACCAACATGACCCTCGCCGGCGGCCTGACCTACTTCGGAGACAAGCTCGGCGTCGACCTTTCGATCGCGGCGATCGTCGCCTTCGGGGTCCGCATCTTCAATAACCTGGGCGCCATTCGCCGGCATTACTTGTAGACGGTTGCCGCCGCGACGCGAACTACACGTCGGCCCGCAGCGAACCCAGAGACCTGGTTCGGCGCATCACGGACGCCCTGAACAGCGCGTAGCGAAACAGGGTCGCCGCGACGTTTGCGGCGGTCAGCGTCGTGACCTCGACCATGTCGCCGGCGTGCGGAGCAAGCAGATGCAGCGCCGCGCCCGCAGCGGTTGTCATGAGTAGGGCGAGGCCAAATGCCCCAAGGCCGACCGCGTAGTCCCCGGCCAGCCCATCGCGTCCCTGCAGGCCGAATGTGAACCTGCGATTCGCGGCGGTGTTGGCAATGGCTGTGGCCAGCAGCGCCACTGCGTTGGCGAACCCGGCGGGGCTGGCCTCGCGCAGCAACAGATAGAGGACGGCGTAAGCCACCGTGCTCGCGATGCCGACCGCGGCGAACCGGATGAAGCGCGAGGGTCCCGACCACAGCAGCCGCCAGACTCCCTGCAGGTCCTCGACGGCCGTGGGGATGAGCTGGACGCGCGAGTCGGAATCGTCGACCCAGTCGACGGGCACCTCGTGGATCCGGAGGCCGGCGCGTTGGGCCAGCACCAGCAGTTCGGTGTCGAAGAACCACGAGCGGTTTTCCACGCGGGGGACGAGCCGGCGCGCCGTCTCAGATCGCATCGCCTTGAAGCCGCATTGGGCATCTTTGAACCTCGCGCCGAGGGCGAGGCGCAGCAGGGCGTTGTAGCAGCGCGAGATGACCTCGCGCTTGAGGCCACGTCGCACGCGGGCTCCGCGGGCCAACCTGCTGCCTATCGCGACGTCGCTGTGCCCGCTGATCAAGGGCGCGACCAGCGGCAGCAGCGCGTCGAGGTCGGTCGACAGGTCGACGTCCGTATAGGCCACGACGTCCGCGTCGCTGATCAGCCATGCGGCCGCCAGCGCCCGGCCCCGGCCCTTGTCGCTGATCCGCATGTAGCGCACCCCGGGGATGGTCGCCGCAAGTCGCGGGCCGATGGCCCGCGTCTGGTCGTCACTGGCGTTGTCGGCGATCGTGACGATGGAGTGGAACGGGAAGCGAGCGTCCAGGTAGGAGCGGAGGCGACGTACGCCGCGCTCCAGGTCGCGCTCTTCGTTGTAGACCGGGACGACGATCTCAACGCTCGCCTCCCGGACTACTGCGAGTGCTGCCCGTTCCACGGCAAGGACGATCTGCCCCACGGCTTGGCGGGCTCTGCGATTTCCCCAAGAGGATGCTGGGAGGCGGCGCCAGGCCGACAGGATTCCGCACGTCTGGCGTCAGCCGGGCGCCTGGGCCTCCCGAATTCCGCACGTCTGGCGTCAGCCGGGCCTTATGAGGATGCACAAGCCTTAGACCCGCCGGCTGGCCTACCCACAAAATCTTGTGCCACGGGAACCGGGAGCCGATATAATCCCGGCAACCCGCCCGTCTACATCCACGTCGTTCCAGGAGGCGTTCCAGCACAGTTTTGTCGCGGCGGAAGAAAACCGTCGGTCTCGACCTCGGGACAGCCCGGGTCGCGGTGGTGATAGCAGAGTCTGACGAGCCGGGAGGTCCCGTGACCATCCTCGGTGTGGGCGAAAGCCCTTCCGAAGGCCTGCGCAAAGGCGTGGTCGTCAACCTCGAAAAGACCATCTCCTCCATCCAGGCTGCCACCGTCGCAGCTGAGAGGATGGCCGGACAGCGCATCGAGTCGGTCGTCGTCTCGTTGGGCGGCACGCATCTCTGGAGCCAGAACTCGACTGGAGTTGTCGCGGTCGCCCATCCCGACCACGAGATCGGCGAGGACGACATCCAACGTGTTGTCGAGGCGAGCCGGGCGATCAGCGTCGCCAGCGACCGTCAGGTCATCCACGTCATCCCCCGCGCCTACACGGTCGACGGCCAGGACGGCGTGCGTGACGCGATCGGCATGACAGGCCACCGGCTCGAGGTCGAGACCAACATCATCACCGGCGCCCAGACCGCGATCCAGAACGTCATCAAGTGCGTCCACGGCGCGGGCTTCGACGTGGAAGACGTCGTCTGCGTCGGGCTTGCCGGGGGCGAGGGCGTCCTCACGTCTCAGGAGATCGAGCTTGGTGTTTGCCTGGTCGAGATCGGCGCCGGCACGACCAACGTCGTCGTGTACAACGATGGCAGCGCGAGGCATCTCGCTGTGCTGCCCGTTGGAGGCAACCACGTCACGAGCGACATCGCGATAGGGCTGCGCACCACGCTGGACGAAGCCGAGAACCTGAAGCTCAACTACGGGCACGCGCTGCCCGACGTCATCGACAACGCGGAGAAGGTCGAGGTCCGGCAGGTCGGGGGCGACCGCATCCAGGCCCTGCCCCGTCGCTTCCTGGCCGAGATCATCGGCCCGCGCATGCACGAGATCTTCCAGATGGCCCGCGAGGAGGTACGCAAGTCCGGTTTCGACCAGCTGCTTCCGGCCGGCGTCATCGTCGCCGGCGGTGGGTCGAGACTGATGGGCACGATGGATGCCGCGCAGGCGGTGTTCAACACCTCGGCTCGCCTGGGCCAGCCGCTCGGCCTGGTTGGCCTCGCCGACAAAGCACATGGACCGTCGTTCGCCGTCGCGGCCGGGTTGGTCAAGTGGGGGGCGCGCTCTCGCGCGATGTACAGCAACACGCGCCAGCCGGCCACCTTCGGCAACACGTATCAAAAAACAGTGAGGTGGCTACGAGATTTTTTCTAGAGAGAACACCAAAAGTCAGCTGGAGCTCGCCATGGCCAGAGCACATTCGAAGGAGGACCACCTGATCGATATGAAGGAAAGCGAGTTGCACGAAGGGCGAGCGCGGATCAAGGTCGTCGGCTGCGGAGGCGGCGGAGGCAACGCCGTCAATCGCATGATCTCGAAGGCACTCAAGGTCCAGTTCATCGCCGTCAACACGGACAAGCAGGCCCTGGAGCGCTGCCAGGCCGACG
>VBII01000194.1 GCA_005887735.1 Chloroflexota bacterium | reverse complement strand
GATCGTCTTGCCGGATCTGGTCACGCGGACGAGGTCGCCGCTGCGCGGCCGTGCCTCGACGAGGAGGCGGGCAAGCGGCTGGATCACCGCGCGTTCGATCTCGCGCTGAAGAGGCCGCGCTCCGTATCGGGGGTGGAACCCGATGTCGGCGAGAGCCTCGACGACGTCGTCCTGGAACTCGACGAGGAGGCCGCGCCGCACGATGCCTTCGCGGAGCAGGAGGTGGCCGAGCTCGCGCCGGGCGATTCTAAGGACTGTCTCGCGTTCGAGGTTGCGAAACACGACCACCCGGTCGAGGCGATTGAAAAATTCTGGGCGAAAGAACTTTTCAACCTGGTCGACATAGCGTTTGCGCAGGCGTGCACCTTCCTCGGTCGCCGGCTCGGCGGAAAACCCAAGACCTCCTGACCGGGCTTTGGCGACGCCAAGATTGGAGGTCATCACGACGATCGCGTTCCGGAAGTCCGCCGTGCGGCCTCGCGCATCCGTGAGCCGGCCTTCACCGGTGACCGCGAGGAGCCCGTCGTAGACCGATGGATGCGCCTTCTCGATCTCGTCGAGCAGAACGACCGAGAACGGCTGCTCGCGAATCCGCCGGATCAGCTCCGCATCGCCCTCCCGGGTCCACGTCGTGCCGGTCAGCCTCTGGATCGCGTCGGCGGTGCCGTACTCCGCCATGTCAAGGCGGATTACACGGTCGCGACTGCCGAACAGGTACTCGGCCAGGGCTTTGACCAGCTCAGTCTTGCCGACGCCGGTCGGTCCGATGAAAAGCAGCGTCGCCAGCGGCTTCTGCGAGTCGCTCAGCGCAGCCTTGACAACCATGACCACGTCCACGACCGCGTCCACGGCTTCCGGTTGGCCCAGGACGCGCGCGGTCAGGTATTCCGTGATGTCTGCCGCGCGTAGAGCGACCTCGTCGGAAAGAAGTGCGAGGGGCATGCCCGTCCTCTCGGCGAAGCTCTGCACCACCTCGGTCCGCCCAACCCGCTCGACTTTCGACGCAGCCGCGGAGCGAACCGTCTCCTCGAGCAGCCGGACGCACTTGCCGGGCAAGCCGCGGTAGGGCTCAAACCGGCGGGTGAGGTCGAGCGCCGCCTCGGTAGCGCCGGGATCGATCTCCACCTGCTGGGCTTCCTTGAGGCTGCGAGCGGCGTGGTTGAGGATGAGATGAGTCTCCTGGGCAGTCGGTTCAGCCACGTCGATGCGGTGAAACGCATCCATGAAGCTGGGCTCCTGCTTGCGGGCGGCCGCGAAACCCTCCTCCGTGCACTCGCAGATCAACGTCAGCTCTCCCGTTTCCATATGCGGGCGGAAGAGCCGGCTGAGGTTGTTGTCGCTCTGGTAATGCTTTCCGGCATCGATGATCGCGCCCGGTTCGCCCATGGCAAAAATCGCGTGCGTGCTGTGCGCCAGCTGGACGACCGCGTGGCCGCGCGCCTGCCACATACCGGTGAACATCGCGCCAGAGATCAGCTCGTTGGCGTCGAGCCTCCACAGCGCGCGACCCTCGAGTCCCGGCGCCACCGAGCCCTTCGAAATCCTATCGGCGACCTCGTAGACCAATGCGGTCTTGCCGACATCGGGCCGCCCAACCAGGACGACGCAGGAGCGCTCGGGCGTGGCCAGGGCGGCCAGGATCCGCTGCACCAGCGACTCGCGGACCTCGACGCCCGCCATCGGACGCTTGCGCGCCCCGGCGGTCAGCTCGATGCCGGCGTCACGCACGATCTGCTCGGCGTTTCCTCCAGGCCGCTGCGGGCCGGCCGGCGCCGTATCTTCCGCGGGTTCCGCGACATTTATATCGACGCTCTCGAGGCTTACGCGCCCGGTCTCGCCGGCAGCGATGGCCTCATGCACGGGCATTCGACTCAGCTGCTTGCCGATCTTCTTGATCGCGATCGCCAGGAGGTCCGCAAGCTCCTTGGAGCTGACCTGCACCCCCGGCACGTTGGGGGCGAGAGCGACATAGGTCGTCTTGCCGGCCGAGACTCGGTCGACGATCACCAGTCCGACCACGACCTCGATTGCGTCGCTCTCGTCTGACGCCGGTCTGGTGACGGGAACATCCACCACTCGCGCGGGTGGCAGGTGTCGCATTCCATGCCGCAGCTGAGGCCTGATCTCCTCCACCTGCTGCTGCACCGCCTTGAGGACGCGACGCCTGGCTGCATCCACCGACGAGCCGTCCTTCGCGAGATGCGGAAACTCAACCGGCGTGATCACCGCGCGCCCGTCGTCTTCGCGTCGGAGGTGCAACAGGACCTTGACAACCATCGGCTTAAGGATGGCGATTATCGGTCAAGCCGTAACCGTCAAGGCTCCGGCGCGGTTCAAGCTTCATAGTGGCGGACGTCACTCCTGCGCACGCCGGTCAACTCTCCGCGGACGGACGCTGGCGTTGGGATGGCACGGCGTGGCAGCCCGTCACCACCGGATGGACCCTGCCCACCCGGGCGAGCCCGAAGCTCCGATTCAACGCAACTGGGGCCGCCGCCGCGTCCGCGCTGCTGATCGGACTCGTCGCCGACCAATCGATCCGCACCGGGGTCTTCGGCCTCGCGGCGTCAGTCGTACTTCTGATCGGAGCGGCGGTCTTGGTTCGAGTGGGTCGCCTCGAGCGACTCGAATCGAGAGTCCTCGCTGGAACGGCGGCGCTGCTCGCGTGCTGGTTCACCGTGCGCGCCAGCCCATGGTTGCTGTGGCCCGACCTCGTCGCGGCGCTCGGGCTGCTCGGCCTGGCCGCCTCGCTGGGCGTCAGAGGCTCGATCTTCGACCTGGGCGCGGCTGAGCTCGGGGCACGGGCGATTCAAGCCTCCGTGCAGGTCGCGGCAGGGTTCGGATTTGTTGCGAAACCGCTTCACAAGGCACGTGGGCGCATGGCGTCGGCGGTGCCTTTTGGGCGCGGCGTCCTCATCGCGGTGCCCATCGCTGCGCTGCTCGCCGGCCTGCTGGCTGCTCGACGTCCTGCTCATCGCCTTCGGATCCCTTTGCGCGGCGGGGCTGCTGCGCCTGGCAGCATCAGAACCGGTGGACCGCGTCGACGGTCCGGCCTGGCGGCTGGGTGGGACCGAAGCGCTGGTCGTGCTGGCCATTCTCGACGCGGTGTTCGCTGCGTTCGCCATCGCCCAGGTCCTCGCGGCCACCGGTGCCGCCGCGGACACCTTGAGGTCGGCGGGCGTGATCTACGCCGACTACGCACGCTCAGGTTTCTTCCAGCTGTTGTGGGTAAGCGGAATCACGCTGGCGGTGTTGTTCCTGTTCAGCCGAATCAGCAGGCTCTCCAGGCGCAGGAATGCGCTTGCATTCATGGTGCTGGCCGAAAGCGCGATAGCGCTGACGTTGATGGTCGACGTGGTCGCGTTTCGCCGCTTGAGCCTGTACGAAGAGGCTTATGGCTTCACGATGCTGCGTCTCTACAGCCACGTCTTTGCGGTCTGGGTCGCCGTGGTGTTCCTGCTGCTTGCGGTCGATTTCCTTGGGCTTTGGTCGCGCCGCCGCTGGTTCGTGGGAGCAACCATCGCCAGTGCGTTGATCGTGCTGCTTGGCTTGAACTTCATCAATCCGGAGGCATTGGTCGTCGCGTTCAATACCAATCACGCTCAAATCGCACACAAGATCGACGGCGAATACCTGACCCAGCTGTCGAGCGATGCAACGCCGGCATTGCTAGCCTCGCGAGCTTCCCTTGACCAGGCACTTCGCAGCCAGGTCGATCATGCCGGCTGCTCCGGTCAACGGACGTATTCGGCGCCGCCCGCCGCGTTCAACTGGTCGGACGCCCAGGCGGCGGCCGCACGCCGGACGGGCTGCTGACGTAATTTCGTTCTCGTCAGCCAGTGTCCCGCTTCCCCTCCGATGACTCCGGCGTGCTCGAAAATTTCGTCGATGTGGCGGGCCGTCTCGTCAGCATTCCCGTCCAGCGCAAGAAGCGGCTGGCCGTGCTGCGCTGGCTCGTCGAAGACTTCCAGCCTGCCCGCCTTTACTCGGAGGCTGACGTGAACCGGATCATCTCGCGACGCCATCCCGATTTCGCGGCGCTTCGCCGGTTCCTGGTCGACGAAGAATTCATGCAGCGCCGCCGCAGCGTCTACTGGCGCACTGGCAGCGTGCCGAACGTCGGGT
>VBII01000193.1 GCA_005887735.1 Chloroflexota bacterium | reverse complement strand
CATTATGGGACCGGCAGTTCCATTGCTGGCCGAGGCCAAAGCGTCGGCGATTGAAGTGCTTGGTGCAGCGAAGTTCGAGGTCGAATTCGAGGTAGGCAAACACATGAGTCGCGACATGGCGGTGCGCCTCGCTCTCGGCGAATCCACTCAAGACGAACTCGCGGTCCAAGACCCCGTTGCTCCGGGGCTACTTCCGAAGCGGCAGGCAGAGGTCGCGCAGTTGATCGCCGAAGGTCTCAGCAACAGGCAGATCGGAGCGCGTCTGTTCATTTCCGAGGCCACCGTCGCAACCCACGTTCGCGGCATCATGAACAAGCTCGGATTTAACTCGCGCGCTCAGATCGCGAGCTGGATGGCGTCCTCAAAGCAGTAGCTGTCCCATTGGGTCCGTCGCGAGGCTCCCAAAACCCAACCTAAACTGACGGCATGTCCCCCGCCAATAGATCCGGCGTTGGCAAACTTCCGGTGGAGTCGACCAGCTTCGTCGGTCGGCGCCGGTTGCTGGCCGAGGTGAAGGCGGCATTCGCTAACACCCGCCTGCTCACGTTGGTGGGACCAGGCGGCGTAGGCAAGACTCGCCTCGCCCTACGTGCCGCCGCGGATCTCAGAAGGACAGTGCACGACGGCGCTTGGTTCATCGACCTCGCCGGTCTCGAAGATCCTCATCTGGTTCCGAAGGCGGTGATTACCAGCCTGGGCTTGGCGGACAAGTCTGGACAGTGGCCGACCTCGCTCCTGGTCACACATCTCGCCTCTCGTGAGGCACTCCTCGTCCTCGACAACTGCGAGCACCTTCTGGACGCCGTCGCCGTCCTCGCGGATGTGGTCCTGAAGGAAGCCGCCGGAGTTCGACTCCTTGCGACCAGCCGCCAACCATTGGGAATCTCGGGGGAGCGCGTGCTTCAGGTTCCGCCGCTGACTCTGCCGGGAGAGGGCTCTGGCTCCGCGGAGTCGGAGGCTGTGGCCCTCTTTCTGGCTCGATCCGCGGACGCCGGCATCCAGCTCGAGGAAACCGATGCCACCCGCCAGCTTGTTTCCGATCTCTGTCGCCACCTCGACGGTATGCCTCTGGCGCTGGAGCTCGCAGCCGTCCGTCTGCGGACGATCGGACTAAAGGAGTTGATCGACAGGTTGAGCGACCGTTTCGCGTTGCTCACTGGAGGCAGCCGGGCCGCTCTGCCGAGGCAGCAGACCCTGATGGCCACGATTGACTGGAATCACGATCTGTTGAGCGGCCAGGAGGCTGCTGTTCTGCGCCGGCTTGCGGTGTTTCCTTCCGACTTTGGGCTCGAGGCTGCTGAAGCGGTTGCTGGAACAACCATCGACCAATCGTCAGTGCTCGAGCTCCTGTCCAGCCTGATTGAAAAGTCATTTGTGGCCCGAATGCCCGCCGCTGCAATCGCCCGCTACCGGCTGCATGAAACGATGCGCGAGTACGCGCTGCTAAAACTGCGCGACGCGAGTGAGCAGGCCACGACGATGAAAGCCTTCGTCCGTTTCTACTCCGCCATGTGCAAGGTGGGAGAGGAGGCCGCGCAATCAGTCAACGTCGTCGAGTGGCTCAAACGAATGGATGTCGAGGCGGACAATGTTCGCGCCGCTCTCGCGCATTGCCTCAACGGTCCCGACCACGCTGTCGGCATGTCGATGGTCGGCTCGCTTCTTTGGTACTGGACCGCGCGCGCCACGAGTTTCCTCGAGCGCCGAGAGGCCGACGATTCGGCCCTGGCACGTGCGCTCTACGCGCGAGGTTTCATGGCCATGACGCAGGGGGATTCGACCACTGCCCAGCCGCTCCTGATCGAGTCTGAGGAGAAGGCGCGCGCGCTGCATGATGGGCCGCTGCTCGCTCAGATCCTTGCCGTGTCCGCGGGAGTCCGCGTAATGAGCGGCGACCTCGAAAGTGCTCGGTCCCAGCTGCTTGAAGCAAAGGTCCTGGCCAGCGCGCTTGATGATGTAGCTGCCGACGCAATGCTGGCTCTGACTGAAGCCTTTATAGCTCTTGGCGACACGGACCTACAAGCAGTGGGGCGGGTTTACTCCGAATGGGCCGGCCGAGCCCGCGATCGCGGCGACATCCAAACCCTCAGCTACCTGATTTCGATGTACGGCTTCTCTCTCCTTCAGAACGGGCAACCCGAGACGGCCCGGCCGCTGTTCGGGGAAGCCCTGGCAATCGAGCGGCGCCTGGAGAACCGGGACATGATCCTTTACATGTTGGACGGGCTCGCCTGCGAGGCTGCCATGTCCGGTCGACCTCAGCGGGCCGCAAGACTCCTCGGTGCCGCGGAGAATCTGCAGGCCGAGACGGGCATCCGACTGATGCAGCACATGGAACCGCTTATCAAGCAGGCACGAGAAACCATTTCCGCCTCCCTGGGACCCACAGCCCTGGAGTCTGAGATGCAAGCGGGGAAGCGGATGGTGTGGGACGACGCGATCGCCTACGCACTCGAGGAGAAGAAGCCATCGAGAGTGGCGGGCGCGCCGACAAAGACGGGCACGATGCCGCTGAGCAAGCGGGAGCTCGAGATCGCCGAACTACTATCGGAGGGCCTGAGCAACAAGGAGATCGCATCCCGCGTCTTCCTCTCCGAGCGAACTGTCGAGACGCACGTGTCCAACATCCTCGACAAGCTCGGAGTCAATTCCCGAGTCGAGATCTCCAGCTGGGTGGGGCGCGAACTGACTCCGACCTAGACGTCCACCACCTCCAGGACCCGTGCCGAAGGCAGCAGCGCGATATCGAACAGGCGCTGGACGTCCTCGCGGCCGGCCGCCGTGACGATGCACGAAAGCCGGCCGTCGTCAGGTATGTGGACCGCGCTCAAGATCTTCAGGCCGGGGCTAGCGCCGTCGACACGCCGACACGCCGCGTCAAGAACCTGGCGGATCCACGAAAGGTCCGACCCCGCGTCGACTCGCAGCTTCATTTCGGCCAGGTAGTAGTTCACATCGCCAGCTTGAGCGGGGCGGAGTGCGGAGTCGTCGGTGTGAGCACGGGTTCACCACGTAGTCGATTACGTGGTCAGTCAGTACTGCCCCCGATGTCCGCGCCCTAGAGCGGCGCAGAAGATCACACCATCAAACAAAAGGAGTGCAGCTCATGATCGATACGAAACGGACGACCAACGGTTACGCGCCGCCCGCTGTCTCAATCAGGACCAGTGTTCTGGGCGGATCTCGGATGACGTATTCGAGGCTCATCGGCGCCCTGTTCCTGTTGGGATTTCTCTCTTACGGAATCGGCTCGGGACTGGCGACCTCCCTGGTCGGCAGCTCCAACTTTCTGTCGACGATCGGCGCCAGTCAGACCCTCTTGATCACAGGCGCCTTTTTGATCTTCTTGAACACCGGCGTGGATGTGGGGAAGGGAGTTCTGTTTTTCCCAATCCTCGAGAAGCACAGCCAGAGGACCGCGCTGGCCTACCTGGCAACCATGATCGTCGAAGTTGTGCTCCTCGCCGTCGGGGCGCTTGCTCTCCTTCTGATCGTTCCGCTG
>VBII01000032.1 GCA_005887735.1 Chloroflexota bacterium | reverse complement strand
GGTCCTCAAGCCGCGCGGCATAGTCAAGCCGCGACCGGTACAGGACCGGCCCGAGCCGCACAACTTCGCGCAGGGGCTCGGCGGCGTTTCCCTGGCGGTGGCGTCGGTCTACCTGATCCCGCTGACGTTCCTCGGCCTGGCCCTCGCGCTGCTCGTCGCAGTGCTCGCGTTCGTCAACGTGGCGTTTGGCTACTGCCTCGGCTGCCAGATCTTCTATCAGCTGGAGCGAAGGGGTCTTTTAAGAGCGTGAGTGCGCAACTCTGGGCACTGGCGGTGGCGGGCATTGTCGTGCTCGCCGCCGCCTGCCTGGAGGCATTGCGGTCTCGGCGCGCCAGACGGCTTGTGCTTGCGACTGCCCCTCCGGCACTGCGCTCCACCTCCCCACAAGTGGGGAGGAGCGAGGAGCCTTACATCCTGTATTTCACGGGCAACAGCTGCAGCGTCTGCCGGACGCACCAGGAGCCGGCGCTGGCTCGGCTCGGCGACGTGAGGGTCGACAAGGTCGATGCCGTCGCGGAGCGTACGCTCGCCGATCGCTTCCACGTCTACACGCTTCCAACCACAGTCGTGATGGCGGCGGACGGCCAACCGCTGCACGTGAACTACGGCTACGCGCCGGCGCCGAAGCTCCAGCGCCAGCTGGCCGAGGCGCGAGGCACGGCCCTGAGGTCAGCCGCCACCGCCTGACCGTCCGCTTCTGCTTGAGATAGGCGACCTCCTCAGGTGTCGATCCCATGCCCTTCGATATTCTGGCTGCGTGATTCGGAGGCTCGCTCTTGCTTCACTGTTGCTGATCGCGATTGCGTGCGGTCAGACCCAGACGAGTCAAAGCCACCAGGTCGTGCTCGGCGCGATCTATCCATTGAGCGGGCCTCAGGCACCCGGGGGAAAGCAAGAGCTCGCCGGCGTGGAAGCGGCGCTGAGGGTTGCGCACGCCAACGTGAGGCTGCAGGTGATCGACGCCACGACCCCGCAAGCGGCATCCGCGGCGGTGGACACCCTGGTGCGCGACTACCACGTGCCGGTGATCCTGGGCACGTACGGCAGCACGTTGTCCGCCGCGGCATCCTCGCGCGCCGAGGAGCTGAAGACCGTCTACTGGGAGACCGGTGCGGTCGCCGATCCAATCACCGCTCAACGGCACTACGTGTTTCGAACGGTGGCCACCGGCAGCTCGCTGGGCCGCCTGGCCGTCACGTTCTCGCACGACGTCCTGATGCCGGAGTACAAGCTCACGACTCCCCGCGCCGTTGTTGTGCGTGTCAACGACATCTACGGGCAGTCGGTGGGCGGTGGTGAGCAGGACCTGGCGCAGTCGATGGGAATCGATGTCGTCGACGTGGTGGAGTACAGCCCAACCGCCTACGACCCAACCGTAATCGCGGCGCGCGTGGCCCAGGACCATCCCGATTTCCTGTGGGACGTGAGCTACTCAAGAACCACGTTCCCCTGAAGGGGGCGATCGGGACCAGCTCCGCCTTCTGCATGCCCGCTTTCAGCCAGCGGGTGGGCGCGGGATCTATCGGCGTTTACGCGGCCGACAAGCCCGACGGCGATATTGCCGCCGCCGCCCTGTCGCCGGCCGGCCAGGCGTTGCTTGCCCGGGCCAAGGCGGCTTACGGCGGACCGATGGAGATTCCCGCGGTGGCCGGATTCGTTGGCGGATGGACGCTTTTCCATGACGTGCTGCCCAATACGAGCGGCTCGATGTCGGCGGAATCGATTCGCGTCGCCGCGCTGAAGGTTGACGTGGCGGCCGGCGACAGCATCAACGGCGGCGGCGTCAAGTTCGCGGGCGCCGGCGCGCTCGACGAGGGTCAGAACACTCGCGCGGCGGCGGTCGTCGGACAGTGGCAGGCGGTCGGCGTGATGAAGGTGGTTTATCCGCCGGCTTACAGGACTTAGTTCAGCCCCTCCGGCCCTTCGGGCCACCTCCCCATAAATGGGGAGGAGACTGACCCTAATCCAGGGCCTTCTGGACCAGCGTGATGTCCATCCAGCGGTCGAACTTGTGCGCGGCGTTCTTGATCGTGCCGACCACACCGAAGCCGTGCCGTGTGTACAGCGCCAGGCCTGCCCGGTTGTCGGTGGCGATGCTGGCCACGATGGTCAGGTAGCCCAGGCCGCGCGCTTCCTTTATCAGCTCGTCAAGCATGGCGCCCCCGATGCCCTTCCCATGGTGGACGGGGTCGACGTAGACAAGGCTCTCCACGACGTCGAAGCCGCGCTGCTTCCACGGCAGGAGGCGGGCCCATCCGATCACCCCTGTCTCGTCGACGGAAACCAGGAGCTTGGAGCGCTTTCCGTGCATCTCCCACCACTCCTGCGCCTCCTCGGCGTCGAGTGGCTCCGAGTCGATGGTCGCGAAGGTCTGGTTGACCGCCCAGTTGTAGATGCCGACGATTGCCCTCAGGTCGTCCTTCGAGGCGTCGCGGACCGAATATCCCTTGGCAGTCTTCGTCTGGGCACTCGTTGTCTTCGCCATCCCGACCATTATGCTTCCCGCCCGTGAAGCCTGAGATCAAGACGCCGCTGCCAGGCCCGAAAGCCGCCGAGCTGATCGCCCGTGACGCCAAAGCGATGTCGCCCAGCTTCACGCGCTCTTATCCCTTCGTCATGGAGCGAGGGC
Source organism: Chloroflexota bacterium (assembly GCA_005887735.1). Taxonomy (GTDB): domain Bacteria; phylum Chloroflexota; class Dormibacteria; order Dormibacterales; family Dormibacteraceae; genus 40CM-4-65-16. Next base: position 2,058 of record VBII01000032.1, on the reverse strand, counting down.
GGGGCTGTTGGGTCACCGACGTAGACGGCAACCGGTTCCTCGACTTCACCGCCGGCATCACAGTTGTCACGACCGGCCACTCCCACCCGAAGGTGGTCGCCGCCATCAAGGAGAAGGCGGAACGCTTCATCCACATGTCGGGAACGGACTTCTACTACACGCCCGAGATCGAGCTGGCCGAACGCCTGGAGAACAGGATTCTGCCGGGCACGCCGGCGCGGGTCTTTTTCACCAACTCGGGTGCCGAGGCGATAGAAGGAGCGATGAAGCTCGCGCGCTATGCCTCCGGGCGGCCGAGCTACATCGCGTTCATCGGCGCGTTCCACGGCCGGACATTCGGCGCGCTCTCGCTCACGGCTTCGAAAGCAAGCCAGCGCCGGCGGTTCGCGCCGCTCCTCTCGCAGGTGTTCCACGCGCCGTTTCCGACGGCCTCTCGCGGTGTCACCACCGATCAGTCGATCGACCGGATCGAGGAGCTGTTCGCGACCGTCGCGCCGCCCGAAAGCGTCGCCGCCGTCTTTGTCGAGCCCATCCAGGGCGAGGGCGGCTACCTGGTTCCGCCGGACGACTTCCTGCCCCGCCTGCGGGAGCTGACCGCCAGGCACGGCATCCTTCTGGTCGCGGATGAGGTCCAGTCGGGGATGGGGCGCACCGGCCACCTGCTGGCGGTCGAGCACTGGGGCGTCGAACCTGACATCGTCTGCCTGGCCAAGGGCATCGCGTCGGGGCTGCCGCTCGGTGCCTTCATCGCGCGCGCGGAGCAGATGAGCTGGCCGCCCGGGTCTCACGGCAGCACTTTCGGCGGCAACCCGATTGCCTGCGCCGCGGCCCTGGTGACCCTCGACTTGCTCGAGGACGGATTGATGGAGAACGCGGCTCGGGTCGGCGCGGTGATGCAGGACGGCCTTCGCGAGATCGCCTCCACACACTCGGACGTGACGGACGTGCGCGGAATCGGCCTGATGCTGGCGCTCGAGCTTCGGACGCCGGAGTTGGCGGCGAAGCTGGTTCAGTCGGCCTTCGAGCGAGGCCTGCTCCTGCTCACCGCCGGATCCCGGGCCGTGCGGATCAGCCCGCCGCTCGTGCTGGATCCGGAGGAAGCCGCGACCGGCCTGGAGATAATCGCCTCAGCCCTGGATTGAGTCCGCGACCGGCTGCATTGCCGTCGCGGCGGCGCGGTCGTCGTTCGCCACGGTCTTCGAAGACTTCGCCCGCTGGTCGTCGATCACCTTGATCGTGGCGTTGACCTGGTCGACGAGCTGCGGCTTATGGATATGCGCCAGCGCGGTGAAGTCGGTGACGAATTTCTCTGTCAGCACCTGCTTCGCCCCGGACGTCCCGGCGGCGTAGCCGAGCAGTGCGTTGTCCATGCCAGTCCAGATTTCGGTGAAGCGCGAGCCTGCGGCCGGGCCGATGGACGCTTTGAAGACGGCTGCCAGCGCTGAGCCGTTGCCGGCCAGCGCTGAAGAAGCCGCATTTGACTCCGCTGTCCGTCCCGCAACCGCTGCATCGGTGGCCATCGTCGCGAGGTACGAATGCTCCTGCAGCAAGTTGCTCAGAGAAACGCGCAGGTCGACGGAATGAGTGAATGCATCCCCAGGAAACTTGTCTGGGAACCTGATTGCAATCTCCGTGGCCAGCGCGTCGCCGAGTCGAGCGGTGTGCCCGTACGCAGCGTCCAGGTGCGAGTAGTAGCTTGCGTAATTGCCTGCGAAGACATCGTCGATGAAGGCCTTGTCGTCCGCTATCCGCTGGCTGGTCAGCTGTGTCACCTGGTCCAGCGGCACCCGGCTCATCGAGTTGATGAGCTGGGCGAATTGAGGCGCAAAAGAGTGTGTCAGCTCGAACATCGCGGCTTTGGCCTTGTCGTCGTTGTGTGTCACCACGCCGATCGCGTAGTCGACCAGGTAGGCGTTCTGCATATTCCATGCCGACGTGAACTGGAGAGCCGCCGTGTTTCCGAAGGCGCTGCCGATCACGGCCGATAGGGCGCCCGCGTTCGTCCCGAGCAAGCTTGTGTAGGACGCGTACTGGTCGGAGTGATTCACCGCGGCGGCC
>VBII01000192.1 GCA_005887735.1 Chloroflexota bacterium | reverse complement strand
TCGCGCTGCCGGCGCCTGGCAATGAGAAAGCGCTGCGGGAGCTGGTCAGCGAGCTCATGAGCACGCCGCTCGATTTCTCGAAGCCGCTGTGGCACGTCCATCTGGTCGATGGGTACGGCGGTAATTCGGTCGTGCTGGCCCGCATCCACCACTCGATCGCGGATGGCATCGCCCTCGTTCAGGTCATGCTGTCGCTCGCCGACGTGTCGCCGGCACCCTCGCCCGCGAAACGCCGTGCCGAAGACTCCAACCATGCCGGCCGAATGGACTGGCTGCCCGCCGCCATCGACCGCACCATCGCGGCGGGACAAACCCTGCTCGACAACCCGGGTCGGGTCGCCGACATCGCCCGGCTTGGCGCGGAGGGGGCATTCCGGCTGGGCCGCATGGTCGTGCTGCCGCCTGATCCGCCGACCGCGTTCAAGGGCGAGCTCGGACGGCGCAAGCGCGCGGCGTGGTCGAAGCCGGTGCCGCTCGACGATTTCAAAGCGATCGGCAAGACCTTCGGCGCGACCGTCAACGACGTGCTGGTCGCGACGGCCACCGGCGCACTGCGCCGCTATCTCGAGCAGCGCGGCGATTCCACCACTGGCCTGTCGATCCGTGCGTCGGTGCCGGTCAACCTGAGGCCGGTCGGTGAAGTCCACCGGCTGGGCAATTCGTTTGGCCTCGTGTTCCTCACCTTGCCGGTCGGCATCGCCGACCCGGTTCGCCGCCTGCGTGCGATCAAGAAGGAGATGGACGAGCTCAAGCAATCGCCGGATGCGCTGGTCGCGTACGGCCTCCTCAATGTGCTCGGGTTGGCACCGGTCGAGGTGGAGAGGCTCGGGCTTCGCTTCTTCGGCAGCAAGGCGACCGCGGTCCTGACCAACGTGCCCGGGCCGCGAGAACCCCTCTACCTGGTCGGGCGCAAGTTGGAGAGGGTGATGTTCTGGGTGCCGCAGTCCGGAAGGCTCGGCCTGGGCATCAGCATCCTCAGCTACGCGGGCGGCGTGATGCTGGGCGTGGCGACCGACGAGGGGTTGGTGCCAGACCCGGAGAGGATCGTGGACGGATTCGAAAAGGAGTTCAAACAGCTTCGTTTGAAGGCCCACGTTTAGATCGTCTGTTACTTGGTAATCTTGTAAGCACCATGGTGGAGTCAGTGGCGGAGGAGCAGGCCCTCGACGCCTACTCGTCGATCGTCACCTCGGTCGCGGAGAAGGTCCTCCCCTCTGTCGCGAGCCTGCGCATCGGCCGCGCGGGCCGCGGTTTTGGCGGCGCCGGCTCCGGCGTGGTGATCACCCCGGACGGCTTCCTCGTCACCTCCGCCCACGTCGTGGCCGCCGGCAACTCGGCCAGCGCCTCGTTCCTCGACGGCACCGAGTACGACGTCGACGTCGTCGGAGCCGACCCCCTCTCCGACCTCGCCGTGGCTCGCGCCCGGGCCGACGGCCTGAACCCGGCGCGCGTCGGCAACGCCGACCAGCTTCGGGTCGGGCAGCTGGTCGTCGCGATCGGGAACCCGATGGGATTCTCGGGGTCCGTCACGTCCGGGGTCGTCAGCGGGTTAGGCCGCTCGCTGGCGACCGCAGACGGCAACGGGCACCGGCGCTTCATCGAGGACGTCATCCAGACCGACGCTGCGCTCAATCCCGGCAACTCGGGAGGCGCGCTTGCCGACTCGCGGGCCCAACTCATCGGCGTCAACACCGCCGTCGCGGGCATGGGGCTTGGGCTCGCGGTGCCGATGAACGGCACGACCCAAGCCATCCTTGCCGCGCTGATGCGGGACGGCCGCGTTCGGCGCGCTTATCTCGGCATCGCCGGCGGCACGCGAAATCTTCCGCCCGTGATCGCCGAGCGGCTCGGCCGGAAGGCGGGGGTCGAGGTGCACGAGGTCGTGACCGGAAGTCCCGCGGCGGGCGGCAAGCTGCGCGGCGGCGATGTCATCGTCTCGGTCGGCGAGGTCGGGGTGAGCAAGGCCGGCGACCTGCAGCGGCTCATGGTCGATACGAAGAGGTCGAGCTGACCTGAAGACCTAATACACTCCCGGCGGTGGCGAAGAAGGACGTCCGCAGCCTCCTGCGCGCGAAAATCCGCAGCGGCCAATTCCGGATGGTCGACGTCGGGCCCGGCTCGACACCAGGACTGAAAGGCGGGGACAAGAAGGCGCTTCGCGAAATGAAAAAGCATCGCGACGAGCTGTTCGAGCTGCACGAGCGTCTCTACGCCGAGCGCAAGCGCTCACTTCTTGTGGTCCTCCAGGGGATGGACACCGCGGGCAAAGACGGGACGGTGACCCACGTGGTGCGCAACTTCAACCCGCAGGGCGTGCTCATCACCCCGTTCAAGGCGCCGACGCCGGAAGAGAAGCGCCACGGATTCCTGTGGCGCATCCGCCGCCGCCTGCCTGAGCCAGGCTTCATCGCGATCTTCAACCGCTCGCACTACGAAGACGTGCTCATCGCCCGCGTCCACAACCTGGCGCCGGACCGGGTGATCGAGCGGCGCTACGCGCTCATCAACGAGTTCGAGAAGGGCCTGGTTCGGAGCGGCACCACCGTGGTCAAGCTCTGCCTGCACATCTCATTCGCTGAGCAGCGCGCGCGGCTCATCGACCGGCTCAAGGACCCCGACAAGCGGTGGAAGTTCAATGAGCACGACATCGACGAGCGCGCCTACTGGGACGACTACATGAGCGCCTACGGCTCGGCAGTGACCCACTGCTCAAGCAACCCTGCGCCGTGGTACGTGGTGCCCGCCAACGACAAGGTGTACCGGAACTGGGCCGTGACCAAGATCCTGGTCGAAACTCTGCGCCAGATGAACCCCCGCTACCCGCGACCCAGGCTCGACGTCCCGCGCCTGATGAAGCGTCTTCAGGCCTAGCGCAAAATAGGGTTAGGAGGGCACGACCATCCTGCTGGTGGAGCAGAACGCGCTGCGCGCGCTGGCCATCGCCGACCGCGCCTACGTCATCGAGACGGGGCGGATCTCGCTCAGTGGCAGCGGGGATGACCTGCTCCACAACCCGGCTGTGCGGCGGGCCTACCTGGGGGGTTGAACTTGGCCACGCCCCCCCCCCCATCCCCCTCCCCTGAGGGGAGAGGGTGCCTTTTACACTCCCTTCTCAAATAAAAAAGCCCCGAGCCGAGGCTCGGGGCTCTTCTGGTTTGCGAGTTACGCGATCCGGACGCTCTTGGCGCGCGGGCCCTTCGGGCTCGACTCGATTTCGAACGAAACCTTCTCGCCACCCTGGAGGCCGTCGAAGTCGCCTTCGGTGCCACTGCGGTGAAACCAGTTTCTTGATGGTGCCTGTGGGCATTTCCATCTCCTATCTCTCGAACGGCGGGGCCTACTCAACTAGCGGGCCCGTTCGAGAAGATAGAAGCCTGCGGTGAGCGCCGGCGCTTCGCCGGCTGCTGACAGTATACCCGAATCTGAAAAGGCCTAACCTCGGGCCGCTTCGGACAGGCGGCGGGCCCGGGATTGGTCGACCTCGGTCAGGTAGCGCTTGCGCAGCCGCAGGTGCTTGGGCGTGACCTCGAGCAGCTCGTCATCGGCCAGAAAGTCAAGGGATTGCTCGAGGCTCAGCTTCGACGCCGGCGTCAGGCGAACCGAGATGTCCGAAGTCGACGAGCGAACGTTGGATTGCTTCTTCTCGCGGCACACGTTGACCCGGATGTCGCCCGGGCGCTTCTGCACCCCGACGACCATGCCCTCGTACACCTCTTCACCAGCCTCGATGAAGGTCGTGCCCCGCTCCTGCGCGCCGGCCAGGCCGTACGTGAGCGAGGTGCCGGGTGACGATGCGGTCAGCGCGCCGTTGCGCTGCTCGCGGAACTCGCCCACCCAGGGCCGGTAACCGATGCCGATCGAACCCATCAATCCATTGCCGGCTGTCAGGGTGAGGAAAGTGTTGCGAAAACCGATGAGCCCGCGGGTGGGGATCAGGTACTCGAGCCTGACGCCACCCTTCTTGTCGTAGCTGATCTCGATCATCTCCCCGCGGCGCTTGCCGAGTGCCTCGGTCACGCCACCGACGTGTTCCTCGCGGACGTCGACGGTCAGGCGCTCGACCGGCTCCATGCGCTGCCCGCCGATGACCTTGATGATGGCCTCCGGCCGCGACACCTCGAACTCGTAGCCCTCGCGACGCATCGTCTCGATGAGGACGGCGAGGTGCAGCTCGCCACGGCCGCTGACCAGGAAGCGCTCGGCGACGTCGGTGTC
>VBII01000029.1 GCA_005887735.1 Chloroflexota bacterium | reverse complement strand
AGCCGAAGCGGCGCGGCACCGACTTCACCCTGGGCGGGCTGTCCGACTCCGACATGGCAGCCGCGAGGGATTACTTCTTGCGTTTTGCCGGCGACCAGGAGCTCGAGCGCACGGAGCTCGGCAGCATCCTCCACCGCCCTCCCGACAACCCTGGGCGCATATACGTCAAGGGGGTCCGCGTCGCGCTGGAGGATCAGTTCCTTTTCTCCTACAACATCACATCGACCACCGCGCAGCTCCAACGGGCGCTCAACCGCGAACGCAGCAACGTCGGACGGAGCGCCTACCAGGACCGCGTCAAGGCCATCCTGTTGAAGGCCAAATCCGATGCCGTCGCTGAGGAACTCGTCAAGGACCTCACTCGGATTCCGCTCGGTACCAACCACGACGAGATCACGTGGCTCGACGTGCAGGAGCAGGCCGTCAGGGTCCTCGCTGCGAAAGGCAAGACAGTCTTCGTCAGCTCGCAACAGATGTTCACGATGGGCTCGACGATCCAGGAAGCGAGGGCGGACGGCTACAAGGTCATCGTCGTGCCCGACCGATTGCTGGGGCGGCTTTCCCACCTGCGCGACCTCAACGGCGATCCGATCCTCGACATCTCCGGCTTCGCCCAGGTGTGGAACGCATCGTTCACCTACAACTTCGTCGATCCGGCAAAGCTGAACAAGAAGGAACGGATCGCGTGGGCGATCTTGCCCGACCTGGTTCGGCTCGCCGGCGCGCATGCGAAGCGGGTCAATGAGGTCCGCATCTCGGTCACGATGCGACTCGACGAGGGCGCGTACGAGACGGAGGGGGTTTGGGACTCGCCGAACATCGTGGTCAAGCGATCGGTGCTGGATTCGCCGCGACACTTCGCTCGGGTGGTGCTGCACGAGATCGCCCACGCCAGCTCGGGTGGCAACCATGGCAGCCTGGCCTTCATGGCCGCAATCGACGACCTCGCGGGTCTGGCTGCGGTGGAGGCCGTGGCAAGGCAGGCCACGCGCCGGCAGGGCGACCGTTAAGCAATCGATTTCGGCTGTTTAGTCGCCTAGAGTTGCGCCATGTCTGAAGGCAAGGTAGGACTCCCTGGCCTGGGTGGCGGTCATGCCGGCCGCCTGGCCGCGATCGTCGAGGCGACTGGCGCGTTCAGCGATGCCGTCCCGGACATCGAAGCCCTCCTCGCCATCGTTGCGGAGCAGATCTCTCGAGCCACCGGCGATTTCTGCGCTGTCGTCCTCCTTTCTGCGGATGGCCGAAGCGTCGAACCGGTCGCCGCTTATCACTCCGACCCCAAAGTCATGGAGGATGCGCGTCACCTGCTGGGGGTCTCGATGGACCTCGATGCCGCCGGCCCCTGGAAAACCGTTCTTCGGGAGCGGCGCCCGGTCGTCATCGACATCGACCCGGATCACCTGCCGCCCAACCTCGCACCCCATCAGAGACGGCACATCGAGCGGTGGCGGATGCGCCAGTCGGCTTTGATCCCGATGGTCGCCAAGGACACCGTCGTCGGCGGACTGAACCTCAACCGAATGGAGGGAAGCGCACCCTTCGACCAGGCCGACCTCGACCTGCTGATCAGCCTGGCGGAACGCGCCGCGCGCGCGATCGCGACCGCCCAGCTGCTGCGCAACCAGAGACTGCTCGCGGGCGAGCTCGAGGCCATGGTGGCGGAGCGCACAAAGCAGTTGAGCGATGCGCAGTCCGAGGCCGAGCGCGCAAACCGCGCCAAGAGTCGCTTCCTGGCGAGCATGAGCCATGAGCTCCGGACCCCGCTGAACGCGATCATCGGGTTTTCGGAGCTGCTCAGCGAGGAAGGGTCAGAACGTTTTGACGCCGCGACCCGTCACCGCTTTCTGGGCCAGATTCACAGCAGCGGCAACCACTTGCTCCAGCTCATCAACGACATCCTCGACCTCTCGAAGATCGAGGCCGGGCAGATGGAGCTTCATCTGCAGCCCATGTTGGTGGCGGACAGCATTCGTGAAGTTTTGGCCACCGCGGAACCGTTGGCGCGAGCCAAGGGGATCACGCTCGACAGCGAGTCGGAGCCCAGCATGCAGCTTGTCGCGGACGCTTCAAAGGTGAGGCAGATGCTGCTGAATCTCACTTCGAACGCCATCAAATTCACCCCAGCCGGCGGCCGCGTCTCCATGCGCGCACGTCGGACGGCAAGGTGGGTCGAACTAACGGTGATCGACACGGGGATCGGGATCGCAGAGGCGGATCTCCCTCGTCTCTTCGGTGAGTTTCAACAGCTCGACCCGGGTCCAGGGCATCGACAGGAGGGCACCGGCCTCGGCCTGGCGCTGACCAAGCACTTTGCCGCCCTGCACGGTGGCGACATCAGCGTGGAAAGCGAGGTCGGAAAGGGGACCACCTTCACGATCCGGTTGCCTGCGCAGGTTGTTGCCCCCCGCGATTCCCCGGCTCGCAAGCCCGAAAGAGCCCGTCGAGTCGAGGGCGAGCGCCCGCTCATTCTTGTCGTCGATGACAACGTGCAGGCGGCCGAGATCCTTGGCCGGCATCTCGAGGTGGGTGGGTTCCGAATGGAGATCGCGCGCAACGGCACCGACGCGTTGAAGATGGCCCGGGAGCTCAAGCCGGTCGCGGTCACGCTGGACATACTCCTGCCCGAGATCGACGGCTGGGAGGTGCTGACCCGCCTCAAGCAGGACGAGTCCACGCGCAACATCCCGGTGGTCGTGGTTTCCGTGGTGGACAATCCGGCGCTCGGCCGGGCACTTGGTGCGATCGACTACTTCGTCAAGCCCGTCGATGGAAAAGGCCTGCTCTCGCGCCTCGACCAGTTCACGTTCACCACGAAGATGAAGCGAGAAGAGGTCCGCGTCCTGGTGGTCGATGACGAGCAATCCAACCTCGACCTGATCGAAGGGTTGCTCAAACCTGCGGGCTTCAGCGTGCTGAGGGCGAACGGTGGACAGGAAGGAGTCGAGATGGCAAGGTCGCGGCTGCCAAATCTCATCCTCCTCGACCTGGTGATGCCGCGAGTCAGCGGGTTTGAGGTCGTGGAGCAGCTACGTGCGGACGAGAAGACGCGGACCATCCCGATCATGGTCCTCACCGCCAAAACTCTCACCGCCGATGACAAACTCTCACTGAACGGCCACGTTGCCGCGATCTTCCAGCGGAACTCGGTCGCGGGCGCCGAGCTGATCGAATGGCTCAGGGGTATCGTCCTCAAAACCGCCCCAGCCGCAGGAGCCGCGGGCTAGCGCTGCTCCAGCTCAGTTCTTCGGTGGACCCAGTAGTCGCGCCGGTGCCGGAAGCGCTCGACCTGGGAGGCCAAGACCGGCAGATTGGTTTGCTCTGCCTCGCGCTGTGCCGCATCCGGCATCTTCGGGATGGCCCCGGCGAGCATGTCGAGCAGCTCCTCTTCCAGCTTGACGAGGTAGCTGTAGACCGTCACCCAGCGGCGGGCATCCTCGAGCGACTCGGATTCGGGATTCTCTCCGAGGATCGGTCGATCGAGATCGGCGCCTTCCCACGCCGCCCCCACCGCCTCCTCTCTCCTGGAGGCCATACGTTCATCTTGTTCTTTATCAGGAGAGAAGTCACTACTCATTCCGCCTTGATTCATCAGGGTGGCCTGTATTACCAAACGCGATGCGGTCGCGCACCACTGGAGCGCGGCCGAGGAGCCGAGAGCGCTGGACGGCGTCTTCGCCAAACCGATCTCGCAAAGCGTCGACCGCCGCCTCGAGCCGCTGCTTGCGCGGGAGCACGGGCTCCCCGAAAAGGTCGAGCTGGCCCGCCGAGCCGTCGACCAGGCCGGACAGGCCCACTCCGAGCGTGCCGACGGTCCGCCGGGGATCCCGAGCAGCGAGAAGCGTCAGGGCCGCCTGATAGATCTCGTCTCCGGTCGAGACCGGCCTGGGCTGCTTTGCCTGCTTCGAGAAGTGGCCCGCGTCCGGCCTGTAGACGACGCCGACCGACACCACGCTGCCCTGCCTGCCGACCGCGCGGAGCCGCCGGCCCACCATGTCGGAAAGGCGCATCAGAAGCTCTTCCAGGTCGCGCTGCGAAGCGGTCGCGCGCGCCAGCACGTGCGAATGGCTGTAGCTCTTCCGCCGCGCGGTCTCGAAACCGCCGACCTCGAACCCTCGCAGCCGCATGCTCCAGCCCCGCGCGACCTCGGAGTGCATGCCGGCCAGGCGCAGTCGTGGGGGCGTCGCGCGCAGGAATTGAACGGGCGAGAGGATGCCGGCGCGGGCGAGCCGGCTCGCGGTGGCCTCCGCGATCCCGGACAGGTCGGTGAGCCGCAGGCGCTCGAAGACCGACACCAGGTTCGTGTGGTCGACCCGCCGCAGGCCGTCGCGCTTGTCCAGGTTCGAGGCCTGCTTGGCCATCCAGATCGAGGTTGAGATGCCGACCGACGCCGTCACGCACGCTCCGATCTCCTCTCGAATCGCGGCTTTGATCGCGACATCCGAAGCACATCGGGAGTGTGTCTCTCGATGATCGCCATGAGCTTGTCCGAAACCGAGCGGTACAGCGGCGGGTTCGGCTCGCGGACCAGGACGCCCGGAAATATCGCTTTGGCCTCGAACACGCGCATGCCGGTCTTGATGCCGAGGTCTCGAGCCTCGCGCGACGACGAAACGATGGTTGCAGCCTCGGTGGCGTAGGCGGCGATCGCGAGCGGGCGGCCGCGAAGCTCCGAGTCGTGCTGCTGCTCGATCGAGGCGAAGGCGCAGTTCAGGTCGATGACGAGGGTGGTGGGGTCGGCTGTGTTGAGCCCCAGCGCGATTGCTTCAGGCGAGGCTGGTTCCACGACGAGCAAATGTTCGCACCTGCTCGGTCCGCGGGCAAGGGGCTACTTGCAGGCCGGTAGCGTCAGTGTGAACTCGCTGCCCGCGCCCGGGACCGAGACCACCGTCACGTCGCCGCCATGGCGGATCGCAATCTCTTTGCACAGGTAAAGGCCCAGGCCGGTGCCCGGAATGGTCGCGTTCTCATTGGTCGGCAGGCGGCCGAAGCGCGTGAACAGACGTGGCAGGTGCTCAGGCGCAATCCCGAGGCCTGTGTCGCGCACGCTGATGAAGGCCTGCGAGTCCCGCACGCCGACCCTGATTTGAACGTCGCCACTATCCGGGGAGTACTTGAGCGCGCTGTCAAGGAGGTTGGCGACGATCGTCGCAATCCTCAACCGGTCGCCCTTGGCCAGCACCTCGAGCTCCCCGCCGTCCAGCAGTAGGCGACGGCCCTCGGAGAGCGGACGGAAGACATCGATCTGCTCCTGGACCACCGATCCCAGGTTGAATATCTCTTCAGGAGGATCCAACGCATCGTGCTCGAGACGCGCCGTGTCGAGCATTTGCTCGATCAGGCGGTCCATCTGCGCCAGCTTGATTTCGAGCAATCGCGATATGGCGGGAATCTGATCAGCGGGAATCGAACCGTCCGCGAGCATCGAGTTGTAACCACGGACCACGGTCAATGGCCCGCGCAGCTCGTGCGATGCGAGATTGAGGAAGTGTGTCTTCGTGCGCTCCAGCTCCGCCATGCGCTCCGCATGCGCTCGTAGCTGCAGGGCCTCCTTCTCGCGGTCCAGGTTGCGCTGAATTTCTTCGGCCCGGCGTTCAGTGAGGTCCCTCGTGACTTTGCCGAAGCCTCGCAGCCGGCCCGACTCATCCCGCAGTGCCGTGATGATGACATTGGCCCAAAAGCGCGTGCCATCTTTGCGGACGCGCCAGCCTTCTTCCTCGTAGCGGCCCTCCCGCCTGGCGACCTCGAGCTCCCAGTCGGGCTTGCGGTTCCTGACTTCTTCCGCAGGGTAGAAGACCGAGAAATGCCGGCCGATGATCTCGCCCGCCGCGTAGCCCTTGATCCGCTGAGCGCCCTCGTTCCACGTGACGATCACACCTGTCGGGTCAAGCATGAAGATGCCGTAATCGACCACACCCGAGACGAGGAGCGCGAACTGATCGCCGAGATCCCTCGGCTCAGCCGTATTCGACTTCCGCAGCACTGCTGTCGATCTTAAGGTTGAAGTCCCGGTTGGCGCAAAGTCTCGATCAGCCCCAGACGGAGCGGGCGACATTGCCGACCAGCTCGAGCTTCTTGCGCTGGTCCCCCGGCGTCAGCCGGTTGCCCTCCATGGTGGACGCAAACCCGCACTGAGGGCTGATCGCCAGTCGTTCCAGCGGCAGGTATCGCGAGGCTTCAACGATCCGTCGCTTGAGCTCCTCCTCCGGCTCGAGCGCCGGTTTCTTGCTGGTGACGAGACCGAGCACGACCACCCGATCTTCCGGCACGTGCCGCAATGGCTCGAACCCGCCCGAGCGCTCGTCGTCGTACTCCAGCAGGAAGCGGTTGAACTTCGTCCTTTCAAAGATTCGAGCGATCGGCCCATAGTCGCCGGCCGCATAGAACTTGCTCTGGTTGTTGCCCCGGCAGATGTGAATCGCGAAAGTCACGCCGGAATGACCGGCGATGATCGCGTTGTCCATCTCGATGCATGTATCGATCAGGGTCTCCGGGTCGCTGCCGCGCTTGCGGTATCCCTCGCGCAGCTCGGGGTCGAGCAGCGCCGCGTACTGCGGAGCGTCGATCTGAACGTAGGTGCAGCCAAGGCGAACCAGCTCGTCGACCTCGCGCCGGCTCAGGTCGACCACGTCGGCCAGGTAGGCGTCCCGGGTCGGGTAGGCGCCTTTGGATTTGTCTGGGTCGTAGTAAGCCGCCGCCTGCTGGGCGCTGATCATCGTGACCTTCGCCGGTGCGCCGGTGCTCGCCCGCAAGTAGGTGAACTCCTCGGCGGCCATGTTGCGCAGCGGGCGGAGCTTGTGGACCACGACGGGCCGCTTGAAGACGAGCTCCTCACCCTCTTCGTCGCGAAACGGGATGGCCCAGCCGCCGTACTTGTCGAACCCTTCCATCGCGTCGACGAGGTGGCCGAAGAACGCGTAACGGCGCTGCTCGCCGTCGGTGATCACGTCGATGCCGGCCGAGGTCTGGACCTCGATCGCCTCGTCGACCGCCCGGTCCTCGATCTCCTTGAACTGCGCCGGGTCCAGCTCACCGGTTTCGAGGCGCTTGCGCGCGGCGACCAGAAAGTCTGGCCGCAGAAGGCTGCCCACGACCTCGGCCCGCACGTCCTGACCTATCGCTCGCCCCCTCCCAACCGATCGAGAGCATGATGACAGGTACAAATCTGGACGGTCCGGTTATCGGGTTATGGGAAGAAAAATGCGCGATGCAACGACGTGAGATGACTACGGCCTTCCTCCAGCGACTCGGCGACCCCGGCTACCGCCTCAATGGGGAGAACCCGGCCACGGCCACCCTGGAGCAGGCGCACCGCTGGGTCGCGACGTACGACGAGCTGATCCAGTTCAAGCGGCAGCTGATCGGTCTGTGCCACCAGTACGCCGAGCGCGCAGAGCCGGAGGTGGCCCGGGCGATCCGCGAAACGGACCTGGTCCTGCTCGAGACGCAGGCCTCGCGCTTCGAGTTGCGGCGTGATTTCTGGAAGATCCGGGCGGCCGAGATGAAGGGCGGTCGGAGCCGCGGCCCCGACTGAGCTCGCCTAGCCGCACGCCACCCTCCTTCGACATCATCGCCATCGCGGCCTCAGCCGGGGGCGTCGGCGCCCTCACCCAGGTTCTCGGCCAGCTGCCCGAAACGCTCGGCGCGATCATCGTCGTCGTGCAGCATGTCGACCCGCGCCACCGGAGCCTCATGCCGCAGGTCATCGGACGCCAAAGCCGGCTGCCTGTCGTGCACGCGGAAGAGGGGGCGCAGCTGGAGCGGGGCCACATCTACCTCGCCCCGCCAGACCGTCACCTGCTCATCAAGCGCGGCAGTCTCAGCCTGACCGACACCGAGCTGGTCAACTTCGTGAGGCCTTCGGCCGACCTGCTGTTTGAATCGGTCGCGGCGGCTTACGGGCCGCGGGCCATCGCCGTGGTGCTGACAGGCAGCGGCCGCGACGGGGCGCTTGGGGTGACAGCGATCAAACAGCGCGGCGGCACCGTCGTCGCGCAGGACGAAGCCACCTCAGAATTTTTCGGCATGCCGTCCGCCGCGATCAAAACCGGTGCGGTTGACTTCGTGCTGGCGCTGGACGAGATCGCGCCCAAGCTCGTGATGCTTATGGCCGCGGAGGCGCTCAGGTGACCCTGGAAGCGGGAAGTGACTTCGAACGCCTGATCGAGTACCTGCGCGATGCTCGAGGGTTCGACTTCACCGGCTACAAGAGGGCCAGCCTCATGCGCAGGGTCGCTCACCGGTGCTCGGAGCTCGGGATCGACAACTTCCGCGCGTATCACGACTACCTGCAGGTCCATCCCGACGAGTTCGTGACTCTGTTCAACAAGATCCTCATCAACGTGACGGAGTTTTTCCGCGACAGGTCGGCCTGGAACTATCTGCGCGACCACCTCGTGCCGCGGATCATCGCGAGGGGTGGCGACATCCGGGTCTGGAGCGCGGGGACGTCGTCGGGAGAGGAGGCTTTCTCCGCGGCGATCCTTTTCTGTGAGGCGCTCGGGGAGGCGGCCTTCCTCGAGCGGGTCAAGATCTATGCCACCGACGTCGACGAGGAATCGTTGAGCAAAGCCCGGGGGGGCTACACCTCCAAGGAGCTGGAGTCACTCGACGACGCGTTCAAGGAACGTTACTTCGACCGCCAGGGCGAGCGGTTCGTCTTCCGGGCCTCAATGCGGCGGGCCATGATCTTCGGCCGGCATGACCTGACGCAGGACGCGCCCATCTCGCGGCTGGACCTCTTGATCTGCCGGAACACGCTCATCTATTTCACGGCGGAAACACAGGGCCGGATCATGGCCCGGTTTCATTACGCGGTCAACGACGACGGATACCTCTTTCTCGGCCGGGCGGAGATGTTGCTGACGCATACGGGGCTTTTCACCCCCGTTGAGATGAACGAGCGCCTCTTCACCAAGGTGGCGAAGCTCCAGCTCAGGGAACGGTTGATGCTGCTGGCGCAGTCGGGCAGCGCCGAGGCGACAAACCACGTTGCCCGTCAGCTGCGGGTGCGTGAGCTGACGACGGAGGGAGCCCCATTTCCGCAGATCGTCATCGATGCGATGGGTGTTCTCGTGAGCGCGAACCAGCCGGCCCGAGAGATGTTTGACGTGCCCCTGTCGGATGTCGGCCGCGCGCTGAAAGATCTGCAGCTGTCCTACAAACCGATCGATTTGAGGACGCCGATCGACCGCGTCATTCGGGACCGCCAGCCCACGACGATGCAGAACGTCGAGATCAAGCTCGCCGACGGGAGCCCAGGTTTCTTTGACGTCAATGTCGCGCCCCTGGTGGACGAGGATGGCTCGCTCGTGGGCACGGCGGTCAACTTTTTCGACGTCTCCCACCTGGTGCGCCTCCGGTCGGATGTCGACCGCATGCGGCAGGAGCTGCAATCCGGGCGGGAGGAGCTCGAAACCACCAATGAGGAGCTCCAGTCGACCGTGGAGGAGCTCGAGACGACCAACGAGGAGCTTCAGTCGACGAACGAGGAGCTGGAGACGCTGAACGAAGAGCTCGAATCAACCAACGCCGAGCTGGAGAGCATCAACACCGACCTCCGACTCCGGACCGGCGAGGTGGAGCGTCTGAACACCCTGTTCCTCGCGATCACGGGAAACATCGAGGTCGGCGCTGCCGTGCTGGACGGACGGTTCCGCGTCCAGGTGTGGAACGAGCGCGCCGCCGACCTGTGGGGCGTGCGCTCGGACGAGGTGATGGGAAACTCATTCTTCGACCTGGACATAGGGCTCCCTGCCGACCAGCTGCGAGAGATGATCCAGGCCGGGAGCGGCGGTCGGAAGCGACATGGCGAGCTCATCGTCGTCGCCACGACGAGAAAAGGCCGTCAGATCCGCTGCAGGGTGGTCGCGCACACCCTCGGTGACGGGGACAAGCCGACTGGAGTCGTCCTGGTGATGGAGGAGTTGAAGCTTTAGGCCGGCGCCCCCTAGGCGACAGAAGCCATCGACGCTCGAATCGACTCGCGCCATCTGTCGACGAGCACCTCGAGCATCTCCACCTCGGCCGCCAGCTGGTATCTCTCGGCGGGCGGCAGGTCGGTAGCCGACCGCCGCAACTTGGACGACAGCCTGTCGGCGATCTCGACCAGGCGTCTGTAAGCCACAGGCCAGTAGTCCGGAGTCGCGGGGGATCCCCACCGCAACATCGATGTGCAGTAGACGTCTTGAGCGTTATCCGTCTCGACCCTCATGTGCTCGACGCGCCCCGGAAGCTCGTCGATCGGCCGCTGTCTCAGGCGGCGCTCCAGCGTCGCGAGGATGAGCCGTTTTGACTGAAGCATCAGGAGGCGCGCCGAAATCAAAGTCTCTGCAACCGAAGCGTCGGGCGTGGTTTCACTCATCGGTGGCCGTCCTGCCAAGGCTGGCGATGCCGTAGCCCCGGTTCCTGACCACTGTGATGACCTCACCCAATCCCACCGCTCTCAACCGGTTCCTCAACCGCATGATGTAGGTGCGCACCTGCGCGTCCGACAGCCTCGAGTTCTGCCACGCGAGCGTTGCCAGCTGCTTGCTGGTGAAGGGACGTCGCGGGTGGCGGAGCAAGAAGTCGAGGAGGTCCGCCTCTCGCCGCGTGAGGGGAAGGGATTTGCCGCCGTACGTGAGCGAGTGGTCCTTGTGGTCGATGACAACCCCGGCCAGCTCGGCGTGCCGGTCGCGCCAGACGGCGAGGCGCTGCTCTATCCAGTTCAAGTTGCGATGCAGCTCCTGGCCTTCGCTTGATCCTTCCGCGCGTGCGATCACCGAGCGCAGGACCGAGGCCATCTCTTCGTAGATCGATATCCACCCTGCCACCTCGGGGAGGGCCGACGTGGTCAGGTCCTCGCCTGGAAACTCCCGCCAAGCGTCCTCGACCGCAGGCAGCACCTTGGCCTCCACGTACTTGAATCTACCACCTACTGGTTGAATTTTGACCCGGAATGTTGCGCTTGGCAGCCTATCGTGGGCCCCAGCATGGCTGCAGGGGGCAGCGGGAACCATCTAGCACGCCGGGGGGCACGAACAGGGCAGGGGGCCACGGCCCGGAGGGAGGGTCTGGCCCCTCTGCCATCTTTGGGACCCTACGTACCGGCCATAGACAGCCTGGAAGAGATCTGCGGCTGGCTGGGCACTTTCCGCGAGCGGCTTCGCATCGCGCACGTCGACGAGCGTGACTCTGTCGTGGCCATGGTCCAGCAGCTCGAGGCCCGTTACCTGATCAGACGGGCCGAGCTGTCCTGAGGGGGCTCGCCGCAGGCGGGCGCAAGCGATGAGCCAGCTCAAATCCCGCCCTCAGCCTCCGGTTACGCGCGTCGTCGCGACACGACGTCTCACCCGTGTTGTAATCGTTGAAAACCATCAGCTCGTGTCGGAGAGCCTCGGCCTGCTGCTCGATGGCCAGAAGGACATGGAGGTCGTGGGCAAGGCGAGCTCCGTGGCGGAGGCCGTCGAGATGCCGAGCTCCGTGGACCCCGATGTGGTCGTGATGGATTACCACCTGGGTGACGGCACAGGTCGTGACGCGGCCCTTGGCATGCGCGAGACTTTTCCTAACGTCAGATTCGTCTTCCTGAGCCGCGACGACAGCGACGATGCTCACCTCGCCGCGGTCGAAGCCGGCGCCAGCGCGTACCTGCACAAGTCCAGCCCTGCCATGGAGGTCATCGCGACCGTCCGCAAGGTCGCACACGGAATCAGCCTCATCACGCCGTCGATGATCGCCGGCCTGGTGAGTCGCGGCAAAGACCGGGAGCATATGCGCGAGAGCCTGAGCCCACGTGAGCGCGAGGTGCTGCAGTTGATGGCCGACGGCACTTCCGCGCGCCAGATCGCAGGTCGGCTCGGTATCAGCTACTCGACGGTCCGGAGTCACGTGCGCTCGATCAGCACCAAGCTGGGCACGAAGTCGATGGTGAACGCCGTGGTGACGGCGCGCGAGCTGGAGCTCGTCAACTAGAGCGGGGAGACGGCGACCTCCACCTGGCGCGTCCGCGGCCCGTCCCATTCGCAAAGGAAGATCGCCTGCCATCTGCCTAGAGCCAGCTTTCCGTCCCGCACGGGAGCGGTGCACGAGGGACCGATCAGCACGGTCTTGATATGGGAGTCGGAGTTGCCTTCGGCATGCTGAAATGCGGCTTCCCTCGGCACGATCTCGCCGAGATGCGACTCGATGTCGCGCGCGACATCAGGGTCGGCGCCTTCGTTGATCGTCACGCCCGCTGTTGTGTGTGGCACGAACACATGGCACACGCCGTCAGACACACCCCCGCGCCCGACCGCCTCGGCGACCTGTTCGGTGATATCGATCAGGTGCGTGCGCCGTGTCGAGCGAACCTCGAAGCTGAGCCAGGTCACGTTCTCCCCCTCAGCGTCCAGTAACGTGCGGCGAGATTGCGATCAGCGCCTCGCCGGTACGTGCTCCAGCAGTTTCAGCGATTCCGTGATGAAAGCAGGTATGTCAGAAGGTTGGCGGGACGTGACCAGGTTGCGGTCGACCACCACCTCCTGATCGACTACGTTGGCTCCGGCCTTCTTGAGGTCGCCCTGGATCGTCTTCCATGCGGTCATCTTGTGATTCTTGAATTCGTCGGCGGTGAGGAGGAGCTGGGGTCCGTGGCAGATCGCCAACACAGGCTTGCCGGCGGTCATGAAGGCCTTGACGAACTTGACGGCTTCGTCGTGGGCGCGCAGTTTGTCCGGGCTGCCGCCGCCCGGGATGAGCAGAGCTCCGAAGTCTTCTGGCTTTACATCTTTGAAGGATTTCTCGACCGTTGTTTTTACAGTGCCCTTGTCGCCTTCGAGCTGGGCGCCGGCTTCCAGCCCCACGATGGTGACCTCGTGGCCCGCTTCTCTAAAGGCGTCGTACGGTTGTTTGAACTCCGAATCCTCAAACTTTGGACCGAGAACACAAGCAACTCTCATGCGGAACCTCCTTCAAATTGGTCGCCAAAATCCACCATACGAGGCTCCAATAAGGGTTTGCCCGGCGGGCGGCCTGGGTAAATCACACGTGCATGCAAGCTCAATCATCGGTATCACTGTGGCTGGACGCAGCCGACGACGAAGACCGGGCCGCTTCGCGCGAGGCGAACCCCGATCTAGCCGACGTGCTCTCTGGCCTGGGAACAGACGAGGAGCGGCCCCGGCCGGCTCCTGAACCCAGTCAAACCGACCCGGACGACGCTCTCGGAGCCTACCTGCGTGAGATCGGTCGGGGAACCCTGCTCACCAAGGAGCAGGAGGTCGAGCTCGCCAAGCAGATCGAGGCGGGTTCGGATGCTGCCCGCCGCCGCATCCAGGAGGGCAATGTCGGCCTGATGCGGGCGGTCGCCAAGTTCGACCACCGCCGCGGGTTCAAGTTCTCGACCTATGCGACCTGGTGGATTCGCCAGGCGGTTCTCCGCGCGATCGGGGACCAGGCGCGGACGATTCGTCTCCCAATCCATATCGGCGACCAGACCAACAAGCTGGTCCGCATCTCGGACCGCCTCCGGGATTCGCTGGGCCGCCAGCCGACCGACGAGGAGATCGCCGAGGAGCTTGGACTGACGCCGATCGAGGTCGAGGGGCTGCGCCAGACGGCACGCGACGCCGTCTCGCTCGAGACGCCGATCGGAGAGGACGGGGACACCGAGCTTGGCCACCTGATCGAGGACGCGAATGCCGAATCCCCCGCCTCGGCGGCAATGGAAGCCGACCTGAAGGACCAGGTGGATGAGGTGCTGAGCACGCTCCAGCCGCGCGAGCGGAGGGTGATCCAGCTGAGGTTCGGCCTCACCGACGGGCACCAGCGGGCGCTGGACGAAGTGGCGGGCCGGATAGGCACGAGCCGCAAAACCGTGCGGCAGCTCGAGCGCCACGCGCTGGACAAGCTGCGCCGGACGGGTCGCGCCAATGCCCTCCGCTCGTACGCCGCGAACTAGCTAACCATGGGGCTGAACCCCGCCGGAATTGCGCGGTTCAGCCCCTCCGGCGCTCCGCGCCACCTCCCCATGAATGGGGAGGAGAGCTCGTGATCGGGCTCGGTCAGTACCTCGCGTTTCTGGGGGTGTCGCTGCTCGTCATCTGCACGCCCGGCCAGGACACCGCGCTCACGATCCGCAACACCCTGCTCGGCGACCGGGGCACGGGATCGGCGACGGCGTTGGGCGTCTCTGCCGGTCAGGCGACCTGGACTGTCGCGACCAGCGCCGGGCTGGCCGTGGTCCTGATGGCATCGGCGCCGCTGTTCCTCGCCATCAGGCTCGCCGGCGCCGCGTATCTCGTTTACCTCGGCGCGCGATCGGTGCTGAAGGCGATCCGAAGGCGCGGCGCGAGCAATGAGCTCGCAACGCCTCCCGGGTCGCATCTTTCATCGCGCAGCGCGTTCGTCCAGGGATTCCTGAGCAACCTATCGAACGCGAAGATGGTGGCATTCTTCATCAGCCTCCTGCCTCCCTTCGCCGGTCCGCACCCGAGCTTCCTTGTGCTGCTTGGTCTCGGATTGAACTTCAGCCTCCTCACCCTTGCGTGGCTGGTCGGCTACGCCTTCGCGGTGGAGCGGATGGGCCGCTGGTTGCGCCGCAGCTTGATTCGTCGGGCGCTGGATGGGATCCTTGGCGCGGTTCTCGTGGCCCTCGGGGTTAGGGTCGGCGCCGAAGCCATCGCCCGGTAAAGCGCGCGCGACTACTTATATGTGCCGGGTCTAGACTTGCACCGCTGTTCGGCGGTCAGTGACATGGAGGAACTGGGGCATGCCAAGGGCAAAGCAGCTGTCACTCTGGTTGGAGGACCGGCCCGGGATGCTGGGTGAGATCGCCAGCGCGCTCGGGGAGAAGAAGACCAACATCGTGGCGATCATGGCCGCTACCGAAGGTGGACGCGGCGCGGTGCGCATGGTGGTGGACAAGCCGGCCGCCGCAAAGAAGCTCTTCGCGGCGCGTGGCTGGCAGACGACCGAGGAAGAGGTGGTCCAGGTCACGCTTGCGGACTCGCCCGGATCGCTGGGCAAGCTGGCCTCGAAGCTGGGCAAGGCGGGCGTGAACATCGAGTACATCTACGCCGGTTCGGCGGGCAGCGCCCGCAAGCTCAACGCCTACCTCGGCGTGTCGGACATCAAGGCGGCGCTCAAAGCCGCGCGCTAGTCACCGCTTGACCGCGTAGTCGGCCAGGCCGCGGTCCAGACGCGCGAAGCCGCGGCGGATCTGCGCCCTGGCATCTTCGACGAGGGCCGCGCCCTTGCGGCCCGCGCGTACACGCCGACGCACGTAATCGACCATCGCCCGGTGTGCCCCCATCATCGCGCCCGCCGCGGCCAGCGGCTCGACATCACCAGGGTCGGAGTTCGAATCAGCGGCCAGGAGCTCGGCCAGGCGCTGCGTGTAGCGTTCGACGATCTCCCGCTCCCGAGCCACGAGGGAAGGACTGGCGGACACCGCATCGCCTGCCTGGGTGATTGCCGCGATCCGCTCCTTGCTGCCCAGCGCGTCGGTGCCGTCCAGCAGCCGGCGGCGGAATGCTTTGATGGCAGACTCTCCGCGCGGACGGCTGCGCACGGCTTCCAGGAGGTCCTCCTCGAAGAACTGCATGCCTCCGTAGAACAGGTCCTCCTTGGTGGGGAAGTAATTGAAGACCGTGACTTCGGAAACCTCTGCGGCGCGGGCAATCTCCGCCACCGTCACGTCCTCGAACGGGCGCTCTGCGAAGAGTCGGCGGGCTGCGTCGAAGATCGCTTTCCTGGTCTGCTGCTTCTTGCGCTGCCTGAGCCCGACCTCTGCGGCCACCCGTCCAGTCTAGCCGGAATAACCTTGGCGGCCATAAGATTTAAGTCACTATAAGTTTGTGGTAGCCTAGCCGCAAAGGCTGGATT
>VBII01000189.1 GCA_005887735.1 Chloroflexota bacterium | reverse complement strand
GAAACAGATCCGGCAGCACCTCGGCGCATGGTCTTTCAAGTCCCCCCACGTGGCTCGGCACACCGCCGCGACAACGCTGCTCGAGGTCACAGGCGGTGACGTCCGGCTCGTCCAGGAGGTCCTGGGGCACGCCAACCTGAACACGCTGCAGGGGTACACGAAGATCGTCGACAGCCGGAAGCAGGAGGCCTATCGGCTCTACCAGGCCTTCCTCGACGGCAAAAAGAAGGCATAGTATTTCGCCAATGGTCGAGCTCAAGCAGGCGAAGGTGTTTCAAGGTCTCCCGGAGTCGGAGATCCGGTCGATCGAGAAGCAGATGAAGACTGTCAAGCACCCGCCCGGGCACGAGATCGTGGTCCGGGGCGACGGCGGCGTCGGGTTCATGATCATCACGGACGGCACGGTGACGGTGAAGACGGTGCAGGGCAAGGCCCGCAAGCTCGGGCCGGGCGATTCCTTCGGCGAGATGGCCCTCCTCGACCAGGAAGGGCGGAGCGCAACGATCACGGCGGACACCGACGTCACGATGGCAACCATCCCGGAATGGAACTTCAAGCCGTTCTTGAAGGAGCACCCAGAGGTGGCCTACCGATTGCTTCAGACCCTGAGCCGGCGGGTGCGCCAGGCAGAGGGAGACCTCTAGCCAGGTCCCGTTTCGCCGCGTAGCAAGGGAGTCTATGACCGTCAACGACCGTCCAGTCGGCTACGGCATTGATTTCGGGACGAGCAACAGCTCGGTGTCGATCGCGTACCCGGACAGGGTCGAGGTGCTGGCTTGGGGAGGATCGGCGGCCAGGATGCTCCCGTCTTTTGTGTACCTGCACAGGGACGGCCGGCGTGCGGCCGGAAATGAGGCGGTGAGGACTTTTCTGGTCTCGGGCCACGAGAAGACCGATTGCTGGAACTGCCCCCTCGCCCCCTACGGTTGGGACACGGACTGCCGCCAGTACCGTAAGGGCGGCGGCTGCAACGATGCGCGACTGCTGTCGGGAGTGAAGCACGAGCTGGCGAAGCTCGGCTTTGCCGGCACCAACTCATGGGCGACGGATTTCACCGTGGGTGCGTTGGTCAGCGTCGTGCTCGGCCGCCTCAAAGGAGAGGCTGACAGAACCACTGGGCACTTGGTCGGATCCGTCGTCCTCGGCCACCCGGTCGTGTTCGCCGGCGCCGATCCCCAGAATCGCATCGAATCGGACGCTGAGGCGTTTCGCAGGCTGGAGCAGGCCGCTCTGGAGGCGGGCTTCGCGGCGGCACTTTCGACGTGGCGGTGCTCGACTCGCGCGACGGTGCGCCGCGCGTCGCGGGTATCGCGGGCATCGCAATCGGAGGCGAGTCTCTGGATGGAATCCTGTTCGAGACGATCGTCGGTCCAGCCCTGGGTCTGGACGCGCTGCCCAGCTGGCTCTTCAACGAGCTGCGGACGGCAAGCTCGGTCCGTCTGCTCATGGCGGATCCGGGGATACCGGCGATCCTCGCTCGGATTGGCGGCGGCGCCGCCGACGTCGTGCACGCGCTGCTGTATGAGGGCTACGCCTACGAGTTCTATCGCGCGGTCGAGTCCGCCAAGATCGCCCTGTCGAACGCCGAGACAACTCGCCTCGAGTTCGCGCCGCTGAGCCTTGGTGTCGAGGTGCGGCGGTCGACATTCGAATCCATGATCCGGCCCGAGCTCGATCTGATCGGAGCGACCATCAAGCAGGCGCTGGCTGACGCCGAGACGACCGCGGGCGACGTCGATCGGGTCCTGCTCACTGGCGGTTCGGCATACATTCCGGCCTTCCGCAACGACCTGGCCCTGGTCTTCGGAGAAGAGCGGCTGGAGCAGCGGGACGCGTTCACGGCCGTGGTCCACGGGCTCGGGGTGCGAGCCCAGCAGCTGTGGGGACCGGTCGCCGTCAGCCTTTAGAGAAAAGAGCCGGGCATATCATTGGCTCTTCATGACGCCGGACAGGCTCAATGTAGCTGTGCTTGGGCCGGGAGGTGTCGGCGGGTTTCTGGCGGCGGTGCTGGCGCGGGAAGGCAGCTCGGTCCTCGTGCTGTCGGGCGACGAGACCTCGCGCGCGATTGCTCAGAATGGACTGCAGGTCGAGAGCCGGCGGTTCGGCAACTTCGCTGTTTCCGTGCGGACCGCGGCGCGCTTAACGGAACCGGTTGACGCCTGCATCATCACCGTTAAGGCGACGCAGCTGAGAGACGCTGTCGACCGCGTACCTGCGGACGCTCTCGGGCAGGCCATCGTCATTCCCTTTCTCAACGGCATCGAGCACGTCGATTTCCTGCGGACCGTTTACCCTCCACCGAGTGTGGTGGCTGCCACGATCCGCATCGAGACGGCGAGGACGCGGCCGGGAGTGATCCGCCAGACCAGCCCCTTCGCCTCCGTCGAGTTCGCCGCTTCCACCGATAACCGAAATCGTGTTGAGTCGATCGCTGCACACCTGAGGGCCACCGGCCTCGATATTCGAGTGCGCCATGACGAATTGGCCATGTTATGGGACAAATTTGCGCTGCTCGCACCGATGGCTTTGCTGACCACACACGAGCGCGCCAATGTGGGAGCGATACGCACCAGGCGTCGCCAGGACGCCATCGCGCTGATCGGTGAAGCAGCCGCAATCGCCGGAGCCGACGGAGTTGACATTGATCGGGAGGCAGTCCTCCGTCTGCTTGATTCGGTGCCCGAGTCGATGGAGTCATCGATGCAGCGTGATCAGGCCGCCGGCCGACCAATCGAACTTGATGCGCTAGGCGGCGCCTTGCTCAGGCGCGCAGCCACGGCTGGAATCGAGGTTCCGGTGACGCGCCGGCTCGTGGACGAGCTCAACTCCAGAAGCGGGCATCCGGCATCCGCGGGCGGCGAATCATGACCACCACGGCCGGCATGCGAGTCGCGGTGGTCCAGGCTGCACCGGTGGTCTTCGATTGCGCCGCAACGCTTGCCAAAGTTCGGAAGTTGGCCACTGACGCAGCTGCTGGCGGAGCGGGCCTGGTGCTGTTTCCCGAAGCTTTCATCTCCGGCTATCCCCGAGGCATCTCCTTCGGCACGGTGATTGGCGAGCGTACTGCGGAAGGCCGTGACCACTTCCGGAGGTACTGGGAGAGCTCTGTCGACGTTCCGGGACCAGCTCTAGACCAGCTTGTCGTACTCGCTGCCGAGCTCGGGATTTACCTGGTGGTTGGCGTCATCGAGCGGGAGGGAGGCACCCTCTACTGCACTGCCGTATTCGTCTCACCAGACGGCTACCTGGGCAAACACCGAAAGGTGATGCCTACCGCGGCCGAGCGTCTCGTATGGGGTTTCGGCGACGGATCCACTCTCCCCGTCTTCGACACGCCGTTTGGGCGATTGGGGGCGGTCATTTGCTGGGAGAACTACATGCCGCTGCTGCGGATGGCCATGTACTCGAAGGGCATCCAGATCTATTGCATCCCGACCGCGGATGGGCGGGAGACCTGGCTCTCTACGGTGCGCCATATCGCTCTGGAGGGCCGTTGCTTTGTCCTCTCCGCAAACCAGTTCACACGACTTTCCGACTTTCCGGCGGATATCGATAACGAGCTCGCCTCAAAGCCCGACGACGTGGTCTGCCTCGGCGGAAGCTGCATCGTGGGACCACTGGGTGACGTGCTTGCAGGTCCTGACTTCAGTGGAGAGACGATCCTATTCGCCGACCTCGATCTCGCCGATGTGGCGCGGGCGAAGTATGACTTCGATGTAACGGGTCACTACGCCAGGCCGGACCTGTTTCACCTCGAGATCAACGAAGATCCGCAAGAGACGGTCGTCTCGACCAGGAGCGCCTCGGAAACGCCAGCTTAGATGCGCGCGCCCGGGCAAACCGATCTGGTTGGTGCGGGCTTTCGAACCCGGTCAAGACAAAGAATGAGGCCGGAATCGACTTCAGAAACCGGCCTCGGAGACTTCCTTAGGGCGCTTACTCGTCCTCGATCTGGTTGTACATGAGGCTGTCCTGGATCTCGTACAGAGCGTCCATCGCCTCCATCACCGAAGCGGGCTTGGCCTGGGCCAGGACCGTCACCTCCGGCGACTCCTCGATAACCTTGTTGATCGCGACCGACAGCACGGGCGGCATCTGCCGCTGGTCGGCCAGGTTCAGCATCTCGAGCTCGTTCAGGAGCTTGTCGATGTAGCGCATCTTGTTCCGGCGGGCATACTTCGCCCTCTGGATCCGGCGCTCCCGAGCGGTCATATGCTCGATGGCGCGGCTGGCCTGCTTGATCATTGGCATTGCCTCTTTCTCCTCCGGACACCAAGTTTAGGGCGCCTCCGCCTTTTGTCAAGAACCACCTGTAATAAATCGCTTTAGGGGTTTTGGCCTGTGCTAGCATCCGAGCAAGCGACCGGATGTGCCCCTCATGATCGCCGGCCGTTCGACCCGCATGGAAGTCCTCGAGCTGCTTCGGCGCAAGGGCCGATCCAGCGCGGAATCCATCGCCAACGACCTCGGTGTGACCCCGAATGCGGTCCGCCAGCACCTGACCAACCTGGAACGGGACGGCCTGGTGGTCAGCCAGCCCGAGCGCAGCGGCCGCGGCCGGCCCTCCCTCCTCTTCGCCCTGACCGAGCGCGCCGATGCGGTCTTCCCGAAGCGTTACGGCCAGCTGGCCACGATGGTGCTGCAGGAGGTCCAGGAGATGGGCGGGCCGGAGGCGCTCGACGAGGTGTTCGCGCGGGTCGCCGCGAGGCACGCGAACGCGATCGAGAAGGATCTGGTGGGGCTCGACTTCGATGAGAGGCTGCGCCGAGTCGTGGCCTGGATCGGCCGGGCGGGCACGCTCGTCGAGCAGACCGAGGGCACGGAGGGGGTCAAGGTCACCATCCATAACTGTCCTTTCCGCAACACCGCGCTCAAGTTCCCGCAGGTCTGCACGATCACGCCGCAGCTGATCTCCCGCCTGACGAGCGCCGCGGTCTCGCAGTCCGATTCGATCCATCGCCGCGATCCCTACTGCTCCTTTGTCGTCCAGCGCCCTACCCACTCTCACTAGCCGCCAGGTCAAAGAGGTCGACGCGCTCTGCGAGGAGCGATTCGGCATCTCCGTCGATTGGCTGATGGAGGCGGCCGGCTGGCAGATCGCGAGATTCGTCGGTCAACGCGCGGCGGTCGTCTGCGGAGTGGGCAACAATGCCGGCGATGGCCTCGCTGCCGCGCGGCATCTCCATCGGTGGGGGCGGCTCGCGGGTGTGTGCTGCGTCGACCCCAGCCGGCTTCGCGGACCGGCGGCGAGAGAGCTCGAGGCGTTGCAGAAGCTCGGGGTCGAGGTCGGCGCCGATCTTCACCTCGGCGGGGCCGATGTGATCGTCGACGCCATCTTCGGCACCGGCCTTTCCCGCGCTCCGGAGGGCAAGTTTGCCGAGTGGATCTCGGCCATCAACGAATCCAAAAAGAACGTCGTGTCCGTTGACGTCCCGTCCGGACTCGACGCCGACTCCGGCGTGGCCTACGCTCCGTGCATCCGAGCCAACGTAATCATCACTCTTAGACTTCCAAAGGCCGGGCTGCTGACACTTCCTGGCCGCGTCGTCGTTGCCGAGATCGGCCTGCCGATCGAGGCATATGCGGCGGTCGGCGTCGTCGTTCCGCCGGATCTTTTTGAGAAGGGGGAGTTCCTCCAGCTGTGACCCGCGAAGTCGTTTGGGATCACGGCGTCTCACTGCCAGGTCACCGCCTGTGGCTCGACCCGCTCGTGGTGCGCAGCTTCGCGTTCATCTCCCACGCTCACACCGACCACGCGCGGCGCCACAAGGAGGCTTTGCTGACGCCGCAAACGCTCGCCTTGATCCCCGAGGCGCGGCGGCCGAGAGGTTGGCGGATGCGCTCCATTCAGCCGGTCACATGCTCGGCTCTGCGCAGCTCCACTTCGAGCATGAAGGCACCTCTGTCCTCTACACGGGCGACATCAAGCTGCGGCAGCCCGGCCGGATTGAGACGTTCGTGCCGAAGGCCGACGTCCTGATCATCGAGACCACGTACGGGCGCCCGCACTTTCGTTTCGGAGATCCGGACTCGACCATCGAAGCGATCGCGCTGTGGTGCCGGCGCGCGCTGGACAGTCGCGTGACGCCCGTCCTCCTCTGCCATGCACTCGGCAAGACCGAGGAGGTGATGCTGCAGCTGGCGCAGTACGGATTCGCGTTCGCGCTCGAAAAGCGGTGCGCGCCGTGCGCGCGGCAGTACGCCATGGCAGGCCGGTCCCTGCCCGACTGGATCGAGCTCGACGGCGAGCCCATCGGCGATCGGGTCGTCATCGCGCCGCCCGTCGGCAAGGACGACATCCGCCGGCTGGGCCGCTATCGAACCGCCTTGATCTCAGGCTGGGCCAAAGACGCTGACTTCGCTCGGTTGTTCGGCGCCGACGCCACGTTCGACCTTTCGGACCACTGCGACTTCGATGAGCTCATGGAGGTCGTCGAGCGCTCCGGCGCGGACCAGGTGTACACGGTTCATGGATACACCGAGGACTTCGCGCGTTCGCTTCGCAAGAAGGGCGTCCGGGCCTGGGCGCTGGAGGCTAACGAGCAGCTGGCGCTGGCTCTGTAGCCGAGCCCCGCGCAAGGGCCACCAGCGCGGCGCCCGTGAGGCCGCCGTAGATCGCCCCGGTGATGACGGTGCCCTCGACCGCGCCCAAGAACGAGACGGCCCCTTTCAATATGCCAGTCTCGAGAAGAACGAGCACCACGGCCGAGGCGGCCACGTTGACAAGTGGCCACGCGACAACAGCAGCGCGGGTACCGAGCATCTCGGCCAACAGCCAACCCTGGGCCAGCCAGAGGATGGCGAAAGCCACGACCTGTGGGATGGTCGGGACGAGCTGGACTTCGGCCGATGGCGCCCGAAACCAGGCAGTGACGGCGAAGTATCCGACCAAGTCGACGAGAACCGAGACCGGCACCCAGGCCCTTGCCGCACCTGATGAGTTGCCGAGAACCACTCGCAGCACGAAGTACTGAAGCAAATGGAGGCTCACCGCGCCTAAGACGACGCCCAGAGAAACGGCCAGATACGGGAGAGCTGTGATCAGCAAGGAAGCCATCCCGCCGACGATCAATGCAAGAGTCCAGGCGGACCAGAGAACGAGCCCGCCGTGACGGGAGCGCAAAGCGGCTAGCGGAGGGCCCAGCCGGAGCGAAGGACGGCACGGCGCAGGTCGTGGTTGCTGGCCGCGGCGTCGCTCAGCTTGACCAGCAACAGGTCAACCCAGGCGGCGAGCTCCACCGCCGGCGCCAGCTCGAGAACCTCGTTCTTGACTCGCGCGTGGAAGCTGCGGCCGTCGACGTCAATCGAGATCTCTGTGATCGGCCCGCGGTTGAGGTGCCCGCGCCGGACGTTTGCGATCGGAATTCGCGCGACGAGGTAGTCGAGAAGCTCGTCGGGCTCATCGCGCTCGACCAACGGCGCGTGGCAGAAGACGCACGCGTCGTCGATGGGCAAAGCAGGGGCGGAGCAGACTGGGCAATTCATTTGTGTGGCGGGTGGTGGGGCTATTTCAGTCGGTGTAGCGCGTTATTGTGCGGTCCTCGCGCCGCTTTTCATCCTGATATAACGGGCAATCTTCGAAATTCCGTACGCAGATCGGGGGGCTGTCCGTCAGCGTGTACTTGCGCTTGGAGCGGTGATCGACATGGCAGTCGAAGCGGTAGACGCGCACAAATGCCTTCTGGTCCTTGACCAGCTCCTCGAGGTAAGGGCACCGTCGCATCCCGACTTACGATAGGTCACCTTGCTTCAATTCGCCCGCGCCGGCGCAGCCGTCGGCGCAACGCCCGCCACCCTCGAGAAGACGCGGATTCTCGCCGCCTACTTCCGCACGCTGTCCGACGAGGATCTCCGGCGTGCCGCCGTCTACCTGAGCGGGCGAGCTTTTCCGCCGTCGCAACGCCGCACGCTCGGCCTCGGCTGGTCGACGCTGAGCAAGGTTGTGTCCTCGATCTCGAGCCGCGACGAGGAAGAGCTCGGGCGCATCTTCCGCAAGCACTCGGACTTCGGCGACTGGGCTGGAGAAGCGCTCGACGGCGGCACGCAACCGGAGCCGGTATCCCTCGAGGAGGTCGAGCGGACGCTCGAAGCGATCCGGACTGCGCGTGGCGCCGCCAAGGCCAGACCGCTCGAAGCTCTGCTCCGGCGGTTGGACGCCGAGGCCGCTCGATTCTTCGTCAAGATCATCGCCGGCGAGATGCGCATCGGCCTCAGCGAAGGCCTGGTCGAAGCCGCGATCGCGGAGGCGTTCGGGGTTTCGATCACGCAGGTGAAACGCGTGCACCTGGTCACGGGCGACATCGGCGAGACCGCCGTTCGGTGCAAGCACGGACAGTTCGAGGCCAGCACCATCACGCTGTTTCAGCCGGTCCGTTTCATGCTCGCCAGCCCCGTCGAGACGCCGGGCGAGGCGTTCACCCGCATGGGCGCCGAGGCGGTGTGGACGGAGGAGAAATACGACGGCGTGCGCTGTCAGCTGCACCGCCAGGAAAATCGGGTCGAGCTCTTCTCGCGCGACCTCAAGGAGACGACCGCAGCCTTCCCCGAGCTGGTCGAAGGCGCGCCGGGCATCGGACACGACGTGCTGTTCGACGGCGAGGTGCTCGCCCATCGCGACGGCCGCGTGCTGCGTTTCTTCGAGCTCCAGCGCCGGCTCGGCCGCAAAAGGGTCGACCTTGAGCTCCGGCGGGAAGTTCCGGTCGTGCTGGTGATCTTCGACGTGTTGTGGCTCGACGGCAGGACGCTGCTCGATGAGCCACTCACCACCAGGCGCAAGCTCCTGGAGGGCTTGGGCCTGGAGCACCCTTTCCTGCTGGCCCGGCTCGAGGAGGCTATGGACCCCGAGCACCTCGACCGCCTCTTTGCGGAGACCCGCGAGCGCGGCAACGAGGGATTGATGGTCAAGGATCCACTCAGTCCCTACACGCCGGGGCGCCGTGGCCTCGCCTGGCTGAAGCTCAAGCGGCCGCTCGCGACGCTCGATGTCGTCGTCACGGCGGTGGAATGGGGCCACGGCAAGCGCAGGGGCGTGCTGTCCGACTACACATTTGCGGTCAGAGACACGTCTACGGGCAAGCTGGTCAACGTAGGCAAGGCTTACACCGGGCTGACTGATGCCGAGATCGCCGAGTACACCAGACGGTTTCTCGAAACCACTGTCACGGACCTGGGCCATACGCGGATGGTGCGGTCCGAGGTCGTGCTCGAGGTCGCGTTCGACTCCATCCAGCGATCGAACCGGCACGCAAGCGGCTTCGCCCTTCGCTTTCCGCGCATCGTGCGGATTCGCGACGACAAGCCGGTCGATGAGATCGACACCGTTGAGCGGGTAGCGGAGCTCTACGACCGCTACTTCGGAGAGAAATCTGAGGTTCCGCTGTCCGAAGTCGCCGAGACATGAAGCTGACCTTCATGGGCACCGCCGGCGCGCGTTTCATGGTGGCGAAACAGGTGGCAGCCTCAGGTGGTCTCTACATCGAAGAAGGCGACACTCGCATGAGCCTCGACCCTGGTCCTGGAGCGATCGTGCAGTACGCCCAGCGAGGCATCGACCTCACGACGCTGGACGCGATCGTGGTCAGCCACCGGCACCTGGACCATGCGGGCGACCTCAACGTGATGGTCGAGGGCATGACCGACGGAGGCTTC
>VBII01000191.1 GCA_005887735.1 Chloroflexota bacterium | reverse complement strand
GGGGCTCGCCACCGCGAGCTGGCCGGCGTCCATCGAGCCGTAAAAGCTAGAGATCGGAACGGCGGTCGAGGTCTCCCAACGTTCCGCGATCTCAGGGGGCAACGGCGCGCCTGCGACCGCGACCGCGCGCAAAGACTCAGGAATCCGAGGCGGCTGGTTCAGCATCCTGATCACGTTGGTCGGCACGCCGACCATCACGGTAGCCCTCGCCTCGGCCGCGACGTCGAGGCAATGCTCAGGAGTCCAGTGCGGCTCCCGGAGCATGACCAGCGCGGCCCCGGCGCGCAGGCAGTAGAGGCACATGCCGCCAATGCCCTGGGTAAGAGGTGTCATCGGAAGCACGCGATCGTTCTCCGTGATCTCCAACCGCCGGGTGAAGCCCTCGAAGGTCAGCTGCTTCAATCGCGCCGAGAGGGACGCGAGCTTGGGCATCCCGGTCGTGCCCGAGGTCATCGCGATCTCGACGATCCGATCCGGGTCGGGATCGGCGGTCGGCGGCTCGGGCTCTCCGTCGTCGCTCAGGACCTCCAGGTCGGCGGCAGTGACGGTTAGAGCCGGTCGCGTCATCTCGCGCAGCCAGCGCATCTCGTGCTCGCCGAGACTCATCGGCATGGGGAGGATCACCGCCCCCATGCCGGGGATCGCGAGCTCCAGCGCGACGTACTGCCAGACGTTGGGCAGCTGCACGCCGACGACATCGCCGGCCTTCACGCCGCGGACGGCAAGACCGCGCTGGAAGCGGCGCACATGCGCGAGGAGCTCCCCAAACTCGATCTTGCCACCGTCCCAGACGGCCGTGGCATGCGGACGGCGAAGAGCGTTCCACTCGAGATAGCTCATCGGGTCGTAAGGCCGCGTCACTTGAGCAATCCGGTCGGGCGTGAGTGGCAGCGACACGTCCGTGAGAGAAAGCGCGTCCGCGATGGCGTTGGCCATCGCGGCGGTCGCGCCGATGGTTCCGCCCTCGCCGGCGCCTTTGGTGCCCAGCTCGTGGACGGTCGACGGCGTGACGAGGTGGGTGATCTCGACAGCCGGCGTCTCGCCGGCGCTCGGGATCAGGTAATCGAGGAAGGTGCCGCTCAGGAGCTGCCCGTCGGCGCCATAAGCGATCTCCTCCAGCAGCGCCGCGCCCACCCCTTGCGCCACGCCGCCCACCACCTGGCCTTCGACGATCGTCGGGTTGATCAGCACGCCGCAATCCTCCGCCACGACGTAGCGCAGGATCCTGACCGCGCCCGTCTCGCGGTCCACCTCGACCATGCAGAGGTGCGTCGCGTACGGGTGCGACGCCTGGCCGGCGTCATAGGTCTCCGAAACGTCGAGTACAGCCTGGCCGTCGCCACCGTCGGCAAGCTGCGCCAGCGTGAGGCCGGCCGGCTCACCATCGACCAGCACTGCCGCACCCTTGATCGAAAGCCGCTCAGCCGGCTGATCCAGACGGTACGACGCCGCCTCGAGGATGGCCTCCCGAAGCAGCGCCGCTGCACGGTACGTGCTCGTCGCCGCGGTGACCGAGCCACGGCTCATGAACGATCCTGTCCCGTGCCCGACTGTTGCGGTGTCCGTCTGCTCGACCACGACATTTTCGGGCGCGATTCCGATGCCGGCAGCCGCAACCTGCGCGAACGTCGTGTGCGCCCCCTGTCCGATTGCGGGGCACGTGGTCTGGAGGTGCACGCTCCCGTCGCCTGCGAGCCACACGCGCGACGTATCTGTGCCCGGGATGTCGGCCATGCCGCGACCCTGGAATGTGGACGACCCGGCGCCCGTGTACTCGACGTAGGAGCCGATGCCGATTCCGACCAGGCGCCCGTCGCCCCTTGCTCTTGCTTGCTCCCCGCGCGCGGCTGTGTAGTCGAACGCCGTCAGGGCGGACTCGAGGGCGGCCGAATAGTCGCCCGACTCATACGGATGGTTGGTGACACTGAGATACGGCATCTGCGCCGCCGCCACGAAGTTGACTCGACGCACATCGGCGGGGTCGAGTCCGAGCTGCGCCGCGATCAGGTCCATCAGCCGTTCATGCGCGAGCACGGCGGTGACCATGCCAACGCCGCGGTACGGGCCTTCAGGGCACGTGTTGGTCGCGACCGCATAGGTGTCGTACTCGTAGACCCGAATGTCGTAGGGCCCCGTGATGAGTCCAGGCGTCCCGAGCGGGTCGAGCAGCGGACCAAAGGGCCTGATCCCGTAAGCCCCGACGCTGGAGAAGATGGTTGCCCGAAGGCCGAGCACGCGGCCGTCCTTGCGAACGGCGGCGCTGAACTTCACGTTCTGGTCGCGGGCGTGGCTGGCAGCCCGCATGTGCTCGGAGCGCGTCTCGATCAACTTCACCGGGACGTAGAGGCGGATGGCGATCCACGCGAGCAGGATCTCCTCGGGGTAGACCTGCGCCTTGAGGCCAAAACCTCCACCGACGTCGGTCGCGACGACGCGAACGGCCGCCGCAGGCAGGCGAAGGCACTCGGCGATGGCATCGGCGACGAGGTGAGGAATCTGGGTCGAAGTCCAGACCGCGACGCCTCCCTTGCCGTCGGGCGCGGCGACCACGCCGCGACATTCGAGCGGTGCGGCGGACACGCGCGGATGGGTCACCTCGCCCTCGACGACAGAGTCGGCGTGATCGAATGCTTCCTCCAGGTCTCCATAAGCGCGATGGCCGAGGAAGTACAGGTTCTCGGCGACCGCCTCATGAACGAGGGGAGCGGTCTCTGCCATCGCGTCTTCGAATGTCACGACCGCGGGGGCAGGATCGATCTCCTGCTGGATCAGATCCAAAGCGTCGGCAGCCTGGTAGCGAGTGTCCGCGACGACTGCGGCCATCATCTCGCCGACGAAGCGAACCCGATCGATCGCGAGGATCGGCCGGTCCGGGGAGACCGCGCCGGGCGTGGTGAGATGGACGGCAAGTGGCAGGCACGTGCCGTCGAGGTCCGCGGCGGCGAAGACCGCCCGGACGCCCGGCGCCGCCTGCGCAGGTGAAATGTCGAGCCCGCGGAGCTCGCCGCTGGCGACCGGGCTGCGGAGAAGTCCTACGTGCAGACAGCCTTTCGGCTCGAGGTCGTCCGCGAACTGGGCAGTGCCGCGTAGCAGACGGCCATCTTCGAGCCGCCTCAGGCGCATCCCGATCGGGCCGGGCTCAGCCATCGGGTGAAACGTTAAGGTCTTGCTCATCGACGGCATCGCCTCCTTCAACGCACTGCCGTCCGAAGCAGCGGAGGAATGGCTCTACAGGTGCTTCGCAAATCGGACATGGGCCACGCAAGTGGCCGCGCGCCGGCCTTACAAGGACGTTGGAGAAGTGGTGGCCGCGGCGGAATCGGCGTGGTCTGGGTTGACCGCGGACGATTGGCTGGAGGCGTTCGCCGCCCATCCGCGCATCGGGGAGAAGGGTGGCCATGCGCCGGCGACCTCGGAGCGCGAGCAGCGCAAGCTCGCTCAGGGCTCCGGCGTGACGCTGAACGCCATCGCGGCCGAGAATCGAGAGTATGAGAGGCAGTTTGGACACGTGTTCCTGATCGCCGCCAGCGGGCGCACGGCGGAGGAGATACTCGGCGAGCTGCGACGGCGCAGGGGCAATGACGCCGCGACCGAGCTCCAGGTCGCTGCCGCGGAGCAGCGTAAGATCACGCGGCTTCGGCTCGAAGCACTCTTGAAAGGATGAGCATCTCGACCCACGTCCTTGACACCATGCGAGGATCGCCGGCCGCGGGCCTGGCGGTAAAGCTGGAGCGCCACGAGCCGGACGGCGACTGGAAGGAGGTGGGGGACGCGGTCACCGACGCGGACGGTCGCGTTCGCGAGCTTACCCACGAAGAGCTCGAGGCGGGGGAGTACCGGCTCGAGTTCGACACGCGGCCGTATTTCGAAGGCTGAGGGTTGAGCGCTTTCTACCCGGTCGTCGCGGTCATGTTCAGCTTCGACGGCGGTCACCTGCACGTGCCGCTGCTGCTGAGCGCGTACGGATTCACCACCTACAAAGGAACCTGAGTGACGATCGTCCTCGGCGACAACCAGTACGGCAAGGCCGAGACGCATGTGGTGCGCGTGACAAAGTCCGGCGGGACCCACGAGGTCAAAGACCTCACTGTCACCATCGCGCTGGCGGGAGATTTCGCCGAGACGCACCTCAGCGGCGACAACAGCAAGGTCGTCCCGACTGACACGCAAAAGAACACCGTTTTCGCATTCGCGCGCGAACCAATCCCCGAGATCGAGGATTTCGGGTTGCGGCTCGCGCGACACTTCGTCAGCGAGTTCGCGTCCGTTTACCGGGCCCGGGTGCATATAGACGAAGTCGCGTGGGCGCACATCGGCGTCGCCGGCAAGCCACACGACCACGCGTTTGTCCGCGTCGGTTCGGAGAAACGCACGACGACGGTCACCTGCAGCGACGATGGAAGCTGGGTGGTGAGCGGCGTCGGGGACCTGGTGGTGCTGAAGTCAACCGGTTCCGAGTTTCACGGCTTCATCAGGGACCGCTTCACCACGCTCCCCGAAACCAACGAGCGGATCCTGGCGACCTCGGTCGTCGCACGATGGCGCCATGCCGGCACGCAGGTGGATTGGGCAAAGTCATACGCCGAAGTTCGCCGCCTGCTGCTCGAGTCGTTCGCCCTCAAGCACAGCCTGTCGCTGCAGCAGACGCTGTACACGATGGGCGAGGCGGTGCTTCAGGCGCGCCCCGAGGTGGCCGAGATTCGGATGTCGATGCTCAACAAGCATCACTTCGTGGTCGACCTCTCGCCATTTGGCATGGCAAACGAGAACGAGGTTTTCTACGCGTCCGACCGGCCGTTCGGCCAGATCGAGGGCACCGTTACACGCGACGACGCGCCCGAACCCGGCTTC
>VBII01000190.1 GCA_005887735.1 Chloroflexota bacterium | reverse complement strand
TCTTCACATCCCCGCCGAGCTGGGTCATCATCGCGGTCACCGCGCTCGAGTCGATGCCCCCGGACAGGAACACGCCCAGCGGGACGTCGCTGATCAGCTCCTTCCGTACCGACTCGCGAAGTACCGCGCGGAGCTCGCCGCACTCCTCCTCCAGGTCCCTCTTGTGACGGCTTCCATCGATGTTCAGCTGCGGCGCCCAGTAGCGCCGGAGTCGAGGCCGCCGCTCGGCGACCGACCAGGTCAGCGTATGCCCAGGCCGGAGCTTGCTGATTCCGCGGACGATGCTGCGCGGCGACGGAACGAACTCGTAGGCGAGGTACTCGTCCAGCGCAATTGGGTCGACGCCGCGCCGCAGCGCCGGATCCTGAAGCAGCGCCTTCAGCTCCGACGCGAACACGAGCCGCTCGCCATCGATTGCGTAATGCAGCGGCTTGATCCCCATGCGGTCCCGGGCGAGGAAGACCTCACGCGCGCGCTGGTCGAGCACCGCGAACGCGAACTGCCCGTTCAACCGCTCGACCACCTGCTCGCTCCACTGCTCATACCCGTGCACGAGCACCTCGGTGTCGGACTGGGTGTGGAACACGTGGCCGGCGGCGGATAGCTGCTCGCGCAGCCCGAGGTGATTGAAGATCTCGCCGTTGTGCACCACCCAGACCATCGAATCCTCGTTGCGCATCGGCTGATGGCCGCCCGCGAGGTCGATGGTCGAGAGCCGGCGCATGCCGAGCGTGACGCCGGCGGCCTGGACTACCCCCTCATCGTCCGGCCCGCGGTGGGCCATCGAGCCGCACATCTTCTGGACGAGCTCACGGCCGCGCTCCGGCTCCCCGCCCGCGACGCCGCAGATCCCGCACACCTATCGAGTCCGGACGGAAGGTCTCCCGTTCGTCGCCGGCTCCTTGTGGTGAGCCCTTTCGATCACCTCGCGGACCACGTAGGTGGGCTTGTGCTGCGACTCGTGGTAGGTGCGGATCACGAGCTCCGCGACGAGCCCCATCAGGATGAACTGCACGCCGATGATGACCAGCACGACCGAAAGGAGCAGGAGCGGGTTGTTGTGGGCATAGGGGTAGGGCGGCAGCGCCTTCTGCACGAGGACGAGGACGGCGAACAGGAACGCGAGTCCCCAAAGGGCGAACCCTGCAAAACCAAAAAAGTACATCGGCTTGGTCGAGTAGCTGCCGAGGAGCTTCACCGTGATGAGGTCGAGCATGACCCGCGCGGTGCGCGACAGCGAGTACTTCGACTTCCCGTAGGTCCGCGGCCGGTGGTTGACGGGCAGTTCGGTGATCCGCGCCCCGATCATCGCCGCAAAGACCGGTACGAAGCGGTGCATCTCTCCGTAGAGCTTCACGTCCTCGATCACCTCTCGCCGGTAGGCCTTCAAAGTGCAGCCGAAATCGCTCAACTGCACGCCCGTCAGCCAGGTGATCATCCAGTTCGCGACCCTTGAAGGCAGCACCCGCGTCGAGGCGTCGTGGCGATCGCGCCTCCATCCGCTGACGACGTCATAACCCTCGTCCATCTTTTCGAGCATGTGAGGGATGTCATGCGGGTCGTTCTGCATGTCGCCGTCGAGAAAGATGAGGATGTCCCCCCGGCTGTTGTCGATCCCCGCCTGGAACGCAGCCGTCTGGCCGAAGTTGCGGCGAAAGCAGACGACGCGAACGTGTGGGTCACGCGACGCGAACTGCCCCAGGCGCTCCGTGCTTCCGTCCCGGCTGCCGTCGTCGACGTAGAGCACCTCGTATGACCGTCCCAGCGCATCGAGCACGCCGATGAGCTCACGGTGGAGCGGCTCCACGCTGTCCACCTCGTTGTAGACGAGCACAATCACCGAGATCTGCGGAGTTTCAGCGGCCGGGTGGCGGGCCATGCCGGGATTATGCCTTGATAAGCTCCGCGTGCGATGACAGTTGACGCCCTCCGAATTGGCGGCGCGCAGCGGGAGAGGGCTGCCACGGAAGCGTGGTGGGTCTACCCGGCCATCCCGATGCTGGCGGCTGCAATTGCCTTCGCCTGGACCCTGCACGGCGAGCTGCAGCGCATGTACGGCCTGACCAGCGACGCATGGGACCTCGCGTACGACCAGCAGGTCATCTGGGGCATCACCCAGGGCGACTGGTTCTACTCGAGCTTCGCGCGCGCCAACTTCCTCGGCATCCACCTCGAGCTGATCTTTGTCGTGATCGCTGCGGTCGAGAAGGTATGGCCCAGCCCGACCGTGCTGCTGATCTTTTCGTCGGCCGGCCTCGCCGCAGCCGGGCCGGCCGCATACCTCTTCTTCCGCGCCGTCCTCCCCGCCGACCGGCCCGAGTCACCCTGGCTCGCCGTGGCGCTGTCGGCGCCGGTCCCGTTCTGGGCCGCGATCCAGGAGTCGGCCCGCGACTTCTTCCACCCCGAGAACATGGCGCTGCCTTTTGCCCTGCTCGCGGCGTGGGCCGGCATACGCGGCAGGCGGGGGTTGATGTGGACCTTTTGCGTGCTCGACCTGACCTGCAAGGAAGACCAGGTCTACACGGTTGGCGTGATCGCGCTCCTCATGTCCGTTTACGGCGGGCCGGAGATCAAGAAACACTGGCGCTTCATCTTCTATCTGGCGAGCGGATGGTTCCTCATCGGCACCGGCATCGTCCAGCAGCACTTTCGCAACTACGGCTACACGGACTTTGTCTACTACCGCTGGCTGGTCGGCCTCAATCCGAAGATTCCAGTCTCGCCGCTGGCAGTCGCGGAGGCGCTGACGCGGCCGGAGGCGCTGATGATCGTCGCCGCGATCGTCGCGTCGATGTTTGCGCTGCCGCTCCTGGCGCCCCGCTGGTTGCTGCTCGTGATTCCGCCGTACGTCGCCAACGTGCTGAGCGAGCACATTCCGCAGAACGTCCTCAACCTGCACTACGTCATGTTGCTGGTGTTTCCGCTCATCGTGGCCGGGGGCGTCGGCGCGCGCCGATTCGTCGAACGCTTCTCGATCAAACCCGCGATGGCGCTGGTCGCTGCGCTGCCTGCGCTGATGCTCGGCTGGGGCACGGGTGGACTTCCGCCCGCGTTGCTGGCCGCGAATGACGTTTACGCGAAGCCAAACGCCGTCGCCCAGCTCCAGACGGCGGCATCCGTCATCCCGGCCGGCGCACCCGTCAACGCCGATGCGGGCCTGTGTGTCTGGCTTGCCAACCGGCACACGATCAACGACTTCCCGGACATGCTGGACGCGGGCGCCTACGTGGTCATCGACCAGGATTACTACCTCGGCAACAACACGAACCGGGCCAAGCGCCAGGCGGCGGCCGACGCGCTGGCGACCAGCGGCCGGCGACTGATCTACGACGACGGCCGCTTCCAGGTCTGGAGCCCGATCGGAGACTAGCTAAGAGCCTCCTCCCCATTCATGGCATCTGGCCCGAAGGGCCGGAGGGGCTGACCCGTACTCCTCCCCATTCATGGGGAGGTGGCGCTGAAAGCGCCGGAGGGGCTGACTCGTACTCTTATTGACCGTGGCAGGAACCCCCTCGGTCCGCGAGCGCCTCGATCAGCTGTTCCAGCAGCGGATCGCGATCTTCGACGGGTCGATGGGCGTGATGCTGCAGCACAAAGGCCTCTCCGACGAGGAGTTCCGCGGCGAGCGGTTCCGCGACCACCCCAAACCCCTGCGCAACAACAGCGACGTGCTGTGCCTGACCCAGCCCGACCTGGTGACGCAGGTGCACCGCGAGTATCTGGAGGCGGGCGCGGACATCATCACGACCAACACCTTCACCGCGACCCGCGTGTCCCAGGCCGACTACGGCCTCGAGGACTTCGCCTACGAGATGAATCTCGCCGGCGCTCGTCTTGCCCGTCAGGCGGCCGACCAGTTCGAAAACCGGTTTGTCGCCGGCTCCCTGGGCCCGACCAACGTCACCCTGTCGCTGTCGCCTCGCGTCGAGGATCCGTCCTATCGCGACGTGACCTTTGACCAGCTGCGCGACGGCTACGCCGAAGCGGCGCGGGCGCTGAAGGAAGGCGGGGCCGACTTCCTGCTCATCGAAACCGTCTTCGACACCCTCAACGGCAAGGCGGCCATCGCCGCCGTCAAGGAGGTCGCGCCGGAGATTCCGCTGTTTGTCTCAGTGACGATCGTCGACCGCAGCGGCCGCAACCTCTCTGGACAGACCGTGGAAGCCTTCTGGACTTCGGTCGAGCATGCGCAGCCTTTCGCGGCGGGCATCAACTGCTCGCTTGGCGCGACCGAGATGCGCCCCTACATCGCGGCCATGGCGCGCGTGGCGCCGGTCTACGTCACCTGCTACCCGAACGCGGGTCTGCCCAACGCGTTCGGCGGTTACGACGAAGAGCCGCCGATGACGAGCCGCCTGCTAAAGGAGTTTGCCGAGGCCGGCTACCTCAACGCCGCCGGAGGGTGCTGCGGCACGGGACCGGAGCACATCCGCCAGATCCGCGAAGCGCTGCGCGACATTCCGGCGCGCGCGGTGCCCAGGCGCGAGCCCCGCCCCCGTTTCAGCGGGCTCGAGCCGTTCGAGATCGGCCCCGACTCGGGCTTCGTCGTGATCGGCGAGCGCACCAACGTCACGGGCTCGATTCGGTTCCGCCGCCTCATCGAGTCGGGCGACTTCACGGGTGCAGTGCAGGTCGCGCTCGAGCAGGTGCGCGGGGGCGCAAACCTCATCGACGTGAACATGGACGCCGACCTGCTCGACTCGGAGGAGGCGATGGTGCGCTTCCTCAACCTGATTGCTACGGAACCCGAGATCGCACGGCTTCCCATCATGGTCGACAGCTCGAAGTGGTCAGTCCTCGAGGCGGGCCTCAAATGCCTGCAGGGCAAGGGTGTTTGCAACTCGATCAGCCTCAAGGGAGGCGAAGGGCCTTTCCTCGAGCAGGCCAGGAAGGTGCGCGAGTACGGCGCCGCCGTGGTGGTCATGGCTTTCGACGAGACCGGCCAGGCGGACACCGTCGAGCGCAAGGTGGCGATCTGCACGCGCGCCTACAAGCTTCTGGTCGAGGAAGCCGGCTTTCCGCCGGAGGACATCATCTTCGACCCCAACATCCTTCCGATCGCGACTGGCATCGAGGAGCACTCGGCTTACGCCAAAGCCTTCATCGAGGCGACCAGGCAGATCAAACAGCTGTGCCCCGGCACGCACATATCGGGCGGAATCTCCAACCTGTCCTTCTCGTTTCGCGGCAACGATCGCGTCCGCGAGGCCATCCACTCGGCCTTCCTTTTTCACGCGATTCGGGCGGGTCTCGACATGGGCATCGTCAACGCCGGCCAGCTCGTCGTCTATCAGGACATCCCGAAGGACCTGCTCGAGTTGGTCGAGGACGTCATCTTCGACCGCCGCCCCGACGCCACAGAGCGACTGGTCGACTTTGCGAAGTCCGTCTCAGGCGCGGGACAGAAGCGAGAGGTCGACCTGAGGTGGCGCGAGGGTTCGGTGGAGGAGCGCCTCAAGCACGCGGTTCTGCACGGTGAGGTCGCGTACATAGAAGAGGACGCGGAGGAGGCGCGGGTCAAGTACGGCAAGCCTCTGCTCGTGATCGAAGGCCCGCTGATGGACGGCATGCAGGTGGTCGGCGACCTGTTCGGCGCGGGCAAGATGTTCCTGCCGCAGGTCGTAAAGAGCGCGCGAGCCATGAAGCGCGCAGTCGCCTACCTGGAGCCCTTCATGCAGGCCGAGAAGGAAGCATCGGGCGACCGTCGGGTCCGCGGCCGGCTCGTGCTCGCGACCGTCAAGGGCGACGTGCATGACATCGGCAAGAACATCGTCGGCGTCGTCCTGGCGTGCAACAACTACGAGGTCCACGACCTCGGGGTCATGGTGCCGCCGGAAAAGATCCTCGACGTCGCCGTCGAGCTGGGCGCCGACGTGGTCGGCCTGTCCGGGCTGATCACTCCGTCGCTCGACGAGATGGTGGTCGTGGCCAAGGAGATGACGCGACGAGACTTCCGTATTCCTCTGCTCATCGGCGGCGCGACGACCTCGAAGCAGCACACCGCCGTGCGCATCGCCCCGGCATACGACGGGACGACGGTGCACGTCCTCGACGCATCGCGGGTCATCGGCGTCGTGTCGGACCTGCTCGACGACGGCCGCCGCGGCAAGTTCGAGCAGGACAACCACGCGCTGCAGGAAAAGCTGCGCGCCCAGCACTCTTCGGCGCGCCGGCCGCTGCTGAGGCTCAGCGACGCTAGGGCGAAGCGCATGCGGGTGCCGTTCGATGACCTGTCGAAGCCGCCGTTCACCGGCAGGAAGGTCATCGAGCCGCGGATCGCCGACCTGCGCCAATACATCGACTGGACGTTCTTCTTCCACGCCTGGGAGCTCAAGGGCAAATACCCCGCGATCCTGGACAGCCCCTCCCACGGCCCGGCGGCGCGCGAGCTGTTCGAGCACGCGCAGGAGCTGCTGGACGAGATCCAGGCCAAGGGCTGGCTGCGCGCGCGCGGTGTCTACGGCTTCTGGCCCGCGCGGGCGGACGGCGACGACATCGCGCTCGAGAACGGGGTGCGCTTCCCGATGCTGCGCCAGCAGGTCGACCACGGCAGCGACAAGCCATACCTGTCGCTGGCGGATTTCGTCGCTCCCAAGGGCGATTTCATCGGCGCCTTCGCGGTCACCGCGGGCCTGGGAGTCGACGAGCTGGCGGGACGCTTCCAGGCTGAGCACGACGACTACCGGGCGATCATGGTCAAGGCGCTGGCGGACCGGCTCGCCGAAGCCTTCGCCGAGCACCTCCACGAGGTGGTGCGGCGCTCCTGGTACGAGACTGGGCCGAAGCTGTCCAACGAGGAGCTGATCGGCGAGAAGTACCGGGGCATCAGGCCTGCCTTCGGCTACCCGGCATGCCCCGACCACTCCGAGAAGCAGACCCTTTTCGACCTGCTCGACGCGCGCTCGATCGGCATGGAGCTGACCGAGTCAGGCGCAATGACGCCAACCGCCGCGGTCTCGGGCCTCTACTTCGCCCACCCGCAGTCGCGGTACTTCATGGTCGGAAAGATCGGCCGCGACCAGGTCGAGGACTACGCGCGGCGGAAGGGGATGACGGCGGCCGAGGCCGAGCGATGGCTGCGCCCCAACCTCGGCTACGACGAGTCGTAACCCGGGCGCGCGTCGCCCGTTCGAATCAATGTGAACCGGGGGCTGGTCGCCTGCAGCTGCGTCGCCATCCTCGCCGCGTGCCAGTCCGGCGGACCGACAGCCCAGAAACCGACGCCGACCAGAGTGAGCGCTGTCTCGCCTTTGCCGCAGAGGTCGCCCCAGCCCTCCCCCAGCGCCACGCCCGCCCCGCCCGATCTGCCGGTGAGCATGGTGACCTTCAGCTGCAGGCTACCGATCCTTACTCAGACTTCTGGAGCTAACAAGATGGGTGGATTCGTGACATTTCCTGGACGCACTTACCAGGAGGATCCGGCGGGTGGCATTGTCTGGGTCGGCGACGGTGAGGTCGTAACGCAAGCCGACCCCAAGCTGCATGCCTTCGGCGATTCGCCGTTCTACGACCTCGCCATGAAGCGGTGGATGTCGGCCGGCCCCGGTCAAACGGCGCCCGATGGACGGACGTACGCCTACGCGGCGAATGAATTAGGTGGGCCCCACGCGACAGTCATCTTGGTCAACGTCGCCACGGGCGCCGAGCGCGGATTTTTCACGATGAACATGCACGCCCACGTGGACGATTTCGATGGCCGCTACGCATATCTCGTCGGAGACGGTGTCTGGCGGATGGATACGAGCACTGGCGCGCTGGAGCAGGTTTCCCGAGAACCGTCGACCATTTTCGTCCGCGGCGGCAACCTGTGGGTTGGGCGGGTCAATCGGGCGGATCCGTCGCCACCCAACGCATCGCCGGCAAGGATCGAGCTGCCACAAGCTGG
Organism: Chloroflexota bacterium; assembly: GCA_005887735.1. Taxonomy (GTDB): domain Bacteria; phylum Chloroflexota; class Dormibacteria; order Dormibacterales; family Dormibacteraceae; genus 40CM-4-65-16. The sequence goes on along the minus strand of VBII01000190.1, from coordinate 3,387 downwards.
GCGGCTGTTCGACAGCAGCGCGCTGGTAAACCCGACCACCGGGACGGAGACGACATGGATCTACAGTCCCGGCCAGGAACTCTTCCTGCTCGGCCTCGACGCGGCAGGCCATCCGGTCGTCAGCATCTCGCACGGACCTGACTTCAATGCCCGGCTGGACACCGTGCTGGTCCTCAGCAGTCCTGGCGACGCGGGGACGCATATCTCGGATGGAGCGGTATTGCTGAACCACATGCAGGCCGACGGAAGCCGCCTATGGTTCGGCTCCGACGCGCCGGGCGGTTACTGCGTCTAGCACCTAGCCGAACAGCGTTCCGTGCGCGAGGCGTACCGGCGGCAGGTGCGCCTCGATGAACGCCGTCGGGTCGATGAACTTGTAGGGGAACGCCGGATAGCCTGAGCACGCGCTGGGAGGCAAGGCGCCGTTCCATGCGTGCGATTCGAAATCACCGTTGAACACCGCAAAGTGAAAGTGGGTCTTGTCCCCCATGTCTGCGATGTCGGCGAACGCCTGGCCTCGTTTTAGCTGGGCGCCGACCGCAAAACCCGACCGCAGCCACACATGCCAGTACTGCGTGATCACGACCCCGGTGGTGGTCTGATGCCGGATGAGCACGCCCCCGCGAAAGGTCGGATCGACCAGGTAACCGGCGATCACACCGTCGCCCGCCGCCGTCACCGGCTGCCCGACCGCCGCAACGACATCCGTCCCCGTGTGCAGCCACACGGCGCCCGACGCGCACGCGCGGAGCGGCGTGCCGTTGCAGTACGTCCATTGGCTGCCGAAACCGAGACAGTGCGGCTGCCACGTGGGCAGCGGGAACTGGAAGACGTCCGCCGGGTTCGGCTTATCCTCGGGTGGCGCCGGGACCGCCGCCGCAGGCACGGTTGGGACTACAACCGCGAGCTGGAAAGCGCACAACAGGAGCGCCACTGTGCCCCGGCCCATCCGACCAGTATCGCCGTTGATTCCGCACGGCTGGCGTCAGACACGCCGAACCCGGGAGTGGGAAGCGCACGTCTGGCGTCACGCGTGCGGAATCCGCAAAAGGCGCCGGCGAGACCAGGATCAGGCGATGTCGACGATTACGTTCTTGATCTCCGTGTACAGGTCCAGCGCGTAAGGGCCCAGCTCGCGACCCCAACCGCTCTGCTTGTACCCGCCCCAAGGCGTCACCGCATCGACCACGTGATAACAGTTCACGTAGACGGTCCCGGCCCTGAGCGCGTGCGCCACCCGATGAGCGCGCGCGACGTCACGCGTCCACACGCCCGCGACCAGCCCGTAGATGGTGCTGTTCGCTTTGGCGACCAGGTCCTCCTCGTCGCTGAACGGAATCGCTGCCACCACCGGCCCGAAGATCTCCTCGCGCGCGATCCGCATCTTGCCGTCGACGTCGGCGAAAACAGTGGGCTTGACGAAGTAGCCACCCTCGAGTCCCTGCGGCCGGTCGCCCCCAACCATCAGCCTCGCGCCCTCCTGGGTCCCCGTGCGGATGTAGCCCATCACGCGCTCCATCTGCGTCTTGGACACCAGCGGGCCCATCTGGTTCACCGGGTCGATGCCGGGGCCGATCCGCGTGTCGGCGATTGTCTTGAGCAGCTCGTCCAGCGTCTGGTCGTACACCTTCTCCTGCACGAACAGCCGCGAGCCGGCCGAGCAGACCTGCCCCTGGTTGAAGAAGATGCCGAGGAAAGCGCCCGACGCCGCTTTGATGAGGTCCGCGTCCGCAAAGACGATGTTGGGCGACTTGCCTCCCAGCTCCAGGCTGACGCGCTTCAGGTTGCTGTCCGCGGACGCCTTGGCGATGAGCTTGCCGACATCGGTCGACCCGGTGAAGGCGATCTTGTCCACGTCGGGATGGGCGGCGAGCCGCGCGCCGGCGACCTCGCCGAAGCCTGGAATTACGTTGACGACGCCGTCGGGAACCTCGGCCTCCTGCAGCAGCTCGGCGAGACGCAGGGCGCTGAGGGGGGTCTCCTCCGACGGTTTGAGGACCACGCTGTTGCCGCACGCCAGGGCCGGCGCCAGCTTCCACGCGGCCATCAGGAGGGGAAAGTTCCACGGGATTATCTGCCCGACCACGCCCACCGGCTCGCGCAGCGTGTAGCTCAGGTACTGGCCCGGAAATGAGACCTGCTGAGTTGCGCCGTCGAGCTTGGTAACCCAGCCGGCGTAGTAGCGAAACGTCGCCGCAGCCAGCGGCGCGTGGAACAGGAGCGCATCGTTGATCGGCATCCCGTTGTCGAGGGTTTCGAGCTGGGCGAGCTCAGTCGCCCGCTCCTCGATCATGTCGCCGATCTTCCACAGCACCTTGGCCCGTTCCGCAGGAGGCAGCTCCCTCCACGTGCCGCGGTCGAACGACTTGCGAGCCGCCGCGACCGCGCGGTCCACGTCCTCGGCGTTTGCCTCGGCGACGTTGGCCAGCACCTCGCCGGTCGCGGGGTCACGCGTGGCGAACGTCCTGCCGCCCGCAGACTCCACCCAGCGGCCGCCGATGAACAGCTTCTTGGGCTGGCCCTTCAGAAAGGACGCGACTTCGAGGTCTTCCGCGACCGCCATGTGCGGCATGGTACGCCCTCACAAGCTAGGCTCTTGGCATGCTCATGGAAGTCACCTGCAGGTGCGGATGGACGACCCGCGGCTCGAGGTCAGAGGTCGTGACCAATATCCAGCAGCACGGGCGCACCGCGCACCAGCAGGAGGTCACGCCTGCCGAGGTCCGCGCGATCTGGCGTGTCGTCCATGTAACCGGCGGGGGCGATGGCGCGAAGAAGTAAGCCCTCGATCCAGGCCCTGATCGACACCATCGGTCCGCCCGTCTCTTCTGTGCCGTGGTCACCTCGCTTCACTGCCCAGACGCTCGAGGTCCTCCCGGTCGGGCTCAGCGATGGAGCCCTTTTCTGGATGAAGCCGCTCCACGCCGACTCGCTGCGCGTCGGGCTGCCTTCTTCGGCCACGCCGGCCGACGTCGTGCTGGACGTCTTGAAGTGGTATCCGCTAACCCCCGTCGTCGTCCACTCCACGTCCTGGAGGCACGAGGAAGGCCGGATCATCCTCACCTACATCGCAGTCGTCGAGCGGCCATCAGCGCTTCCCGCGGATTCGTTGATGATCACGCCTTTGAGACGCGCCGAGGTCGCGCGCGGGGAGGCGATGGCGGCGCCGACATCGATCGCCGTGGAAGCCGTCCTCGAGCACGCGCTCCGCCATCTCTCCTGGCTGGTGCGAGACGATCCGGCCGTTATGAAAGCGCTGTCGGATTGGAAGGCCGTCCTCGCCGGCTACCAGGCCGAACCGTTTCGCGCACTGGCCTGATTTCCGAACGAGCTCGGCGCTGGGGGATCCTGCCCGCCTATCACGGGTGGCAGGGCGAGATCGTCGAA
>VBII01000186.1 GCA_005887735.1 Chloroflexota bacterium | reverse complement strand
GGACACGACATGGAGGTGCGGCAGCCAAATCCGCGCGGTGTGCCGATGTGTGTGCGCGTGCTGCTCATGTACAACACGCCGCGGCCACAGTCTGCGATGCGCTTCGCCTATCTGCGAGGCGCTGAAGCGATCAAAGCGGACCTCGATTACTCGCGGACAGCGCAGTGATCATCGTCATGTCGCACCAGGCGACGCAGGCCGAGATCGAGGCGGTCGTCGACCGGGTCGAGGAGATCGGCCTCAAGACCGAGCTTTCGCGAGGCGAGGAGCGGACGGTCATCGGCGTGATCGGCGGCAACGCGTACGCGTATCGGGATGCCTTCTCGCACCTCGGCGGAATCCAGGAGATCGTCCCCATCACCAAGCCCTTCAAGCTCGCGAGCCGCGAGTTTCGGAAGACGGACACGGTGATCGACGTGGGCGGGGTGAAGATCGGCAACCACGAGGTCGTGGTCATGGCCGGACCATGCTCGGTCGAGGGTGAGGAGATGCTTCTCGAGACCGCGCGGCACGTCGCGGCCCAGGGCGCGCGGGTGCTTCGCGGCGGCGCCTTCAAACCCCGCACGTCGCCTTACTCGTTCCAGGGGCTGGGCGAGTCGGCGCTGAAGATGATGGCCCTGGCCCGCGCCGAGACGGGCCTGAAGGTGATCACCGAGGTGGTTTCCCCCGGCGATGTCGCACTCGTGGCGAAGTACGCGGACATCCTGCAGCTCGGCACCCGCAACATGCAGAACTACGCTCTGCTCCAGGAGGCCGGCCGCTCGGGCAAGCCGGTGCTGCTGAAGCGCGGCATGTCCTCGACCATCGAGGAGTGGCTGCTCGCCGCGGAGTACATCCTGTCGCAGGGGAACCGCGATGTGATCCTGTGCGAGCGCGGCATTCGCACCTTCGAGACGGCAACGCGTTTCACGCTCGACCTCAACGCCGTGCCGCTGGTGCGCGAGCTGTCTCACCTCCCGGTGATCGTCGACCCCTCGCAGGCGACCGGCAAGTGGTCGCTGGTCGGACCGATGTCGCTGGCGGCCGTCGCAGCCGGCGCCAACGGCCTGATCATCGAGGTGCACCCGACTCCGAACCAGGCCCTTTCCGACGGGGCGCAGTCGCTCGACTTCGAAGCCTTCGACCGCCTGATGGTCGACGTGAGGCGCCTGCTCGGCTCGATGCAAAAACAGCTGGCTTAGCCCGCTTTGTCAACGGTCGCGGTCGTGGGACTCGGACTGATGGGATCGTCGTTCGCGCTCGCGTTGAAAAAAGCCCGACCGGACACGGTGATCGTGGGCAGCGACGCCAACCCGCTCGCCGCGCGCAAAGCGCTGGAACGCGAGATCGTCTCCACCGCGAACACCGACCTCAGCGTGGTGACGATGGCGGACCTGATCGTGGTCGCGGCGCCGATCAGTGCGCTGCGAGCGATCTTCGCGAAGCTCGGCGTGGTCGGGGAAGGCAAGCCCGTCACGGACATGGCCAGCACCAAGGCGACGGTGATGGAATGGGCAGCCGCCGAAGGCATCGACCTCGTTGGCGGGCATCCGATGTGCGGAAAGGAAAAATCGGGAATCGACGCCGCGGACCCCTCGATGTTCGAGGGCGCACCATGGGTGCTGACTCGAGATGAGCCGGACATCACCGACCTCGTGAAGGCCGTCGGCGCCCGGCCCGTGATCATGGACCCGATCACGCATGACAGGCTGGTCGCGGGGGTGAGTCACGCCGCATTTCTCCTGTCCGCCGGCTACGTGCTTGCGCTGTCGCGTCGCAATGACTGGCCGGAGGCGTCGCGCCTGGCCGCCGGCGGCTTCCGCGACATGAGCCGGCTCGCCGCGGGTGACCCGGACCTTTACGCGTGGGTGGCGCGCACGAACCGCGAAAACGTGCTCGAGATCCTGGACGCGGTGAGCAAGGAGCTGGGCCGGCTCTATCGCCACCTCGAGGCCGACGACCCGCGGCTGGTGGAGCTTTTCGAAGAGGCGCGCGCGGTGCGGCAGCGATGGGAATAGAACTGATGAGAACAAATTGCCGGATAGTCCGGACTATCAGGCGATCTGGTGCCGCCCATCACCGATTAGTCCGGACTATCCGGGGTTTGTGGGGCTTGGGGGGTGCAGGGTACAAGTGATCGCCTCGGTGCGCCGCGCTTACCGGCTGGAAGGCTCGATCAAGCTGCCCGGTGACAAGTCGATCTCCCACCGCGCCTTGATCCTCGGCGCAATCGCCTCGGGCCAGAGCACCGTGCGAGGTATCTCAGCCGGCGCTGACGTGCTGTCGACTGCCTCCTGCCTGCGGGCCCTTGGAGTTGAGATCGAGGAAGGCAATGTCCAGGGACATGGCATGCGCGGTTTGCGCGCGGCGGCGAGGCCGCTCGACTGCGGCAACTCCGGCACCACTATGCGGCTCCTCGCCGGGCTGCTGTCGGCACAGGACTTCGAAAGCGAGCTGATCGGCGACGAGTCGCTCACTAAGCGACCGATGGACCGTGTCGTCAAGCCGCTGCGCGAGATGGGCGCGCGAGCCGGATGGCCGCCTTTGCGCGTAGGTGGCGAAAAGCACCTACACGGCATCGAGTACGCCCCGCAGGTTCCGAGCGCGCAGGTGAAGTCGGCCGTTCTCCTGGCCGGTCTCTATGCCGAAGGCAGCACGGCCGTAGTCGAATCAGTGCGCACGCGCAACCACACCGAGGTGATGCTGGGCGCGATGGGCGCCAAAGTTGCTTTCGATGGGATGCGTGTGGCGGTTGAGTCCACCGAGAGTCTGCAACCTCTGCACCTCCAAGTCCCCGGTGACATCAGCGCCGCCGCGTTCTGGATGGTGGCCGGCGGATTGGTGCGCGGTTCGGACCTCCGGCTGCTCGGCGTCGGGGTGAATCCCTCGCGCACCGCGTTCGCCGACCTGCTGACCTCGATTGGTTTTCGCATTGATAGAGCCAATGCCCGGATCGAGGCGCACGAGCCGGTCGCTGACCTGCGGATCCGTCCGACCTCAGGGATGCGCCAGCTGCACGTAGAGCACGATCAGGCGGCGCAAATGATCGACGAGCTACCCGTGCTGGCGGTCGCGGCGACGCAGGCCTCGGGTACGAGCGTCATCTCCGGCGCAGCGGAGCTGAGGGTCAAGGAATCGGACCGGCTGTACGCGATGGAAGAAGGGCTGCGGGCCATGGGGGCTGAAATCACCGCGAGCGAGGATGGTTGGGTGATCAATGGCCCCCGTTACCTCGAGGGTGCGCGCGTCAACTCGCTCGGCGACCATCGCGTCGCGATGGCACTCGCGGTGGCAGGAATGATTGCGGACGGCACGACGGAGATCGAAGGCGCCGAGTGCGTCGAGATCTCGTATCCGGGCTTCTTCGACCATCTCGAATATCTGTGTTGAAGATCCGGAGCGAGATCGACCTGGAGGTCGTGGCGCTCGACCTGTACGAGCTCGAGGTGACGCCGCCACGCGAAGATTTCGAGCTGGAGGTCAAGCGGGCGACGCAGGCAGCCCGGTCCGGCAAGGTCGAATCGATCGACCGGGCGCGTCAGCTGTACCGCCGGTTCGGGGTCGATCCGACGCGGGTCCGCCCGTCTTCTGAGGCGCTGTTGCGACGCTTGAAAAAAGGCGAGCCTCTCCCGCGCATCAACTCGCTGGTGGATGTCGCCAACGCGATGTCGGTCCAGCTCCAGGTGCCGGTCGGGCTCTACGACCTCGGAAAGGTCAAGGGCGAGGAGCTGGTGATCCGGCTGGGCGGTGAAGGCGAGAGCTATGAAGGCATCGGCAAGGAGCGCATCAACGTCGCCGGCCGGATCTGCGTCGCCGACGCCGAGGGGCCGTGCGGCAACCCGAGCGCCGACTCCCAGCGCACGATGATCACCACGGACACCGAGGCCGCGGCCTGGATCTACTTTCTGCCGGTGCCCGATGACGACGTCGATCGCACCGCCGAGCTCATCGCGGTGTTCGGCCGCGGCCTCGTACGGATGGTGCCATGACGGTCGCGACAGAGCAGGTCCTGGTGGTGAGGCGAGAGGACATCTTTCCCGACGGCGCGTGGCACGGTTTCGTGACCGACGACCTCGAACGCCATCAGCGTGTGATCCGCGAGAGCCACTTCTTCAAGCCGCGCGCCGAAGTGGAGAACGACTCGAGCTTCCAGCAGGTCATCCCGTACGTCGTGTTCAGGCACGGCGATCGCTACCTCCTGACTCATCGTTTGCGCGCCTCCTCGGAAAAGAGGTTGCGCAAGCAGTACTCGCTGGGTGTCGGAGGCCACATCAATCCGGGCGACCTGCAGGGCGGCGACCCGATCATCGACGGGTTGAAGCGCGAGTGGGCGGAGGAGGTCATCTACGACGGGAGTTTCGAGGCCAAGCTGTTGGGCCTTCTGAACGAAGAGTCGTCCCCCGTCTCGAAGGTGCACCTGGGTGTCGTCTTTCTCGTCGAGGGCGACTCGCCGAACATCCAGATCCGCGAGACCAACAAGCTGGCGGGAGACCTCTTGACGCTGGATGAGATGCGCATTCATTTCCTCGAGATGGAATCGTGGTCGCAGCTCGTGTACGAGCGGCTTCGGGCTGAGTCGTGAGGTATCTCGAGGCCGGTGGGGCGCGCGTCTCGGTGATCGGCCTCGGCACGTGGCAGTTCGGGTCGGCCGAATGGGGTTACGGCAGCGGCTACGCAAGCGGCGTCGCGGGCGATATCGTGCGCCGTGCGTTGGACCTCGGCATCAACCTCGTCGACACGGCGGAGATCTATGGCTTCGGCCGCTCGGAGCGGATCGTGGGCGAGGCGACACGCGGCCGGCGCAATGACGTGTTCCTGGCCACGAAGTTGTTCCCTGTCGGGCTGCCGCAAATGGTCCGATGGCGGGCGAGGGCAAGCGCGCGGCGGCTTGGCGTCGACCACGTCGACCTCTACCAGCAGCACTGGGCGAGCCCGTTGTTTCCGCCCGGCGCGACGATGCCGCGATTTCGGAAGTTGATCGAGGAAGGCCTGGTGGACCACGCCGGGGTGAGCAATCACAGCCTGCTTCAGTGGCAGGCCTGCGACGCCGCGCTCGGCGGTCCGGTGCTTTCGAACCAGGTCCGCTTCAGCCTGGTCTCCCGCGAGCCCGACCGCGAGATCGTTCCCTGGGCGCAGCGGAACGGCCGCATCGTCATCGCATACAGCCCGCTCGGCCAGGGCCTGCTCTCGGGCAAGTACCAGGCCAGCGCGCCCAGCAACTTCCGACGTTTCCGCAGCGACTTCAGCGCCGCCGGCCGCGTTCGCCGCGAGCCGCTTGTCGCAGCGCTGCGCGACATCGCGGTCCACCACCGGGCGACCGCGGCTCAGGTCGCCCTCGCATGGCTCGTCAACAAGCCGAACGTCGTCGCCATCCCGGGCGCGTCGAGCGTCAAGCAGCTGGAGGAGAACGCCGCGGCCGCAGACCTCGGACTCGGCGACGACGAGGTGCAAAGACTGGATAGCCTTTCCGCATGAGGCTCGAAGCAGTCGAGCTGCGCCGCATCAGCCTGTCGTTGGTCGCGCCGTTCGAGACGTCTTTCGGAGTTCAGACCGAGCGTGACGTGCTCCTTCTGAAAGCAAGCACCGACCACGGTGAAGGCTGGGGCGAGTGCGTGGCCGGCGAGGACCCGCTGTATTCACCCGAATATGTCGATGGAGCGCAGCAGGTGCTCATCCACCACCTGCTGCCGGCCCTTTTCGAGCGCGACCTTTCGGCTGCGGACGTGGAACCGATCCTCCGCCCCGTGCATGGTCACCACATGGCAAAGGCGGCGATCGAGATGGCGGTGCTCGACGCCGAGCTCCGAGCGCGCGGCGAGTCGTTCGGAAAGTTCTTTGGCGCGGTGCGCGACGAGGTGGATTGCGGGGTCTCGGTCGGAATCCACGCGTCGGTCGGCGAGCTGCTGGAAACCGTCGGCGCATACGTCGAGCAGGGCTACCGGCGGATCAAGCTCAAGATCAAGCCTGGCTGGGACGTCGAGCCGGTGCGCGCCGTGCGGGAGCGGTTTGGCGACATCCCATTGCAAGTAGACGCCAACACCGCCTACTCGCTGGCGGACGCCGAGCAACTGGCCAAGCTCGATCCGTTCGACCTGCTCCTCATCGAGCAGCCGCTGCCGGAGGAGCAGGTGCTGGCCCACGCCAAGCTGGCCAGCCGACTGCGCACTCCGATCTGCCTGGACGAGTCGATCACCTCGGCGCATGCGGCCGAGGATGCGATCGAGCTGGGTGCCTGCCGCGTCATCAACATCAAGCCCGGGCGCGTCGGCGGGTACATGGAGGCTCGGAAGGTGCACGACCTGTGCCAGTCGCATGGGGTGCCGGTCTGGATGGGCGGGATGCTCGAGACCGGGATAGGTCGCGCCGGCAACGTGGCCATGGCCGCGATGCCGAACTTCACCCTGCCGGGGGATACCTCAGCGTCGGACCGCTATTACCGCCGCGACATCACGGAGCCGTTCGTGCTCCACGACGGCCGCCTGAAGGTTCCGACCGGCGCAGGTTTGGGGGTGACCGTCGACCACGAGTTTCTGGACTCGATCACGCACTCCAAGCAGACCCTCAAGGCCGCGGGCTTACGTCCCGTTTCGTAAGCGCGGCGCCGGCTTGACGGCCATCAGGTCCGTCATCGCATCGACCTGAGCGGCCTGGCCCAGGCGGGGGACGCCGAGCTGGTCCTCGATCGTCGCGAGAAGCGAGTAGTGGACGTAGCTCGCCTGGCTCTGGTGATTCACCGGGTCGGGGTGGATGACCAGGGTCAGCACCGAGTTGGCGTTGTCCTCGCCCTCGTCCCAGGTGATGAAGAGGACGCCGTTGTCCTGCCAGGCGCTGGAGTTGAGGATCAGCGGCACGGTTTGGGCGAGCCAGCCGTCGACGACGGAGTTGGAGCAATCGTGTCCGTCATGACAGAGGCCCGGCGTGATCCACACCAGCTGCGGCACATCGCCGGTCATGTCGCCGGCAAACTGGTTGAACGAAACCACCTGCGAGGGGCAGCTGCCTCCGTAATACGCGAACGGGTTGTGCTTAAGCGCGTAGGGATAAGGGCTTCGGTAGCAGCCGCTCGTCATGCCTTCCATGTAGGCGCGCCATTCGATCCCGGCGGAGCTGAGCTGGCTGCCGAGCCCTCCGGCGGGCACGTTGTGCCAGCCGTCGTCCGTGATTCCGAACGTGCTCCCCGAGGTCATGGCGAGGTAGTTCGGGAGGCTCGGGTGGGACACGCCGTGGTAGTTGGACGCAACGCCGTACTGCTGCGCCAGCTGGGCGATGTAGCTCGTTCCGATCACCTGGGCGTAGCTGCGGTTTTCGAGCACGATGACGAAGACATGCGCGGGGTTGGACGCCGGCGCTGTCTCAGGCGAGGCGCTGGGGCTGGGTGCGGTCACGATGGTGGGCGATGCCGTTGGACTTTTATGAACCTGTGAGGTCGCAGAGGTGCAGCCGGCCATCAGCAATAGCCCGGTGAGGCTGGCGGCCAACCGGTGGGAGATGTTGATCCGGCCGGAGAGGGGAGGGCGCATCACATCGCTTCGCCTCGACGGTGCGGAGATCCTGGACCAGGGCATTGGAGTCGACCAGCCTACCGCGGAAGGGTTCGTCGAGGGCGGGGCGTGGGGGTGGGACGAGATGGTGCCGAACGTCGAGCCGACGGATAGCCTGCCCGACCACGGCGAGGCGTGGCGCGTGCCTTGGGAGGTGCTGCGCTCGGATCAGGCCGAGATGCGGGCGTTCGGGCGGATCGTGCCGTGGGAGCTGACCCGGACGATCTCGCTTGACGTGGGTGTGCGTGTTTCATATGTGTATCGCAACGTCGGGGATGTTCCGCATCCTGCTTACTGGTGCGCTCACCCGCTGTTCATGTACGAGGGCGATATGACGGTTCGCATTGGGGATCTGGGGCTCCCCACCCTGACCCTCGCCGGCGAGCGGAAAGGGGAAAAGTTCTTTCTGCCCAAAGGGGTCGTGGACAAGGTTCGCTTGGGGTGGAGGTCGGGCTTGGGGATCGAGGTCAGCTGGGATCCTTTCCTGACGCCCGACGTGGCGATGTGGATATGCAACGGAGACCTCGGCGGCTATCACCAGATCGCCGTGGAGCCGGCCACGGCCTCACCGATGCTTGCGCCCGGCGAGACGTTCGACTGGTGGCTCCAGATTCGCGCTCTCTAAACTGAGCCGCAATGCCCAAGCTCCTCGGCCTGCGCTGCCGCGAATGCGGAGCTGAATACGAGCTCCAGGCGACGCACGTGTGCGAGATGTGCTTCGGGCCGCTCGACGCGGTGTACGACCAGGCGGCGCTGAAGAAGATCGTCAGCCGATCACGCATCGAGCAGGGGCCGAGCTCCATGTGGCGGTACTGCGACCTGCTGCCGGTCGAGGACTCGGTAGCGGTCGTGACGCTGGGCGAAGGCTTCACGCCGCTGGTGAAAGCCGAGCGGCTCGGCGCCGAGCTTGGCCTGCGCAACCTCTACCTGAAGAACGACAGCATGAACCCGACCAACTCGTTCAAGGACCGGGTCGTGTCGGTGGCGATCAGCTGGGCGCGCGCACACGGTTTCGAGACGATCGCTTGCGCGTCGACGGGCAACCTGGCCAACGCAGTTGCGGCCTACGCGGCGCGCGCAGGACTGGAGTGTTTCGTGTTCATCCCCATCGACCTCGAGCCTGCGAAGGTGGCGGCCATAAGCGTCTTCGACCCGAACCTGGTCGCGGTGCGCGGCAACTACGACGACGTGAACAGGCTGTGCAGCCAGCTCATCGAGTCGACGCCTTGGGCGTTCTGCAACATCAACATCCGGCCGTTCTACGCCGAAGGCTCGAAGACCCTGACGTTCGAGACGGCGGAGCAGCTGGGGTGGAAGCTGCCGGACGAGATCATCATCCCGATCGCGAGCGGGTGCCAGTTCGTGCGACACCGCCAGGCGGTGCGCGAGCTGATTGAGTACGGGCTGGTGCGCGGCGAGCGCGTGCCGGCGTTCACCGGAGCACAGGCGCTCGGGTGCGCACCCGTCTACAACGCGTTTCATTCCGACAACCCGGACCGCGTGCTGCCGGTCAAGCCGGACACCATCGCCAAATCGATCGCGATCGGCAACCCGTCGGACGGTGTCTACGTCAATCGCATCGCGCGTGAGACCGGAGGGGTGGTGGAGGCGGTCACGGAGGAGGAGATCGTCGATGCGATCCGCCTTCTCGCACGGACCGAGGGGATCTTCACCGAGACCGCGGGCGGGGTGACGATAGGGGTGCTGGCCAAGCTGGCGCGCGCAGGCCGGTGGAAAGGCGACGAGACAGTCGTGGCTTACGTCACCGGGCACGGCCTGAAAACCGCCGATGTGCTCGCCTCAGCGAACGGCCATTCGTCGAAGCGCGTCGAAATAGATCCGACGATGAAGTCGTTCCGGGAAAAGGTGAGTATCAGCTGATGGCCCAGTTCCGAATTCCCGGACCCCTCCGCCGCCTCTCCGACGGGCAGGTCACCGTCGCGGTGGAAGCGAACGACCTGGCCTCGGCCATCGACGCGCTCGACGCGCGTTATCCGGGTTTCCGGGACCGCCTGCTGGACGAGAAGGGCGAGCTGCGCCAGTTCGTCAACGTGTACCTGAACG
>VBII01000188.1:7595-8342 GCA_005887735.1 Chloroflexota bacterium | reverse complement strand
CCAACCAACCTCGACAACCTGGTCCTCCTATGCCGCCGGCATCACCGAATGGTGCATGAAGGTGGCTGGCAAGTAATCAGATCCGAAAACGACCAGATCATGATCGTCGCGCCGACCGTGACGTTCGGCCTTCCCCCACCTGATTCGTAGTAGGTGCTCGTCCTCCCCATTCATGGGGAGGTGCCGGCGCAGCCGGCGGAGGGGCTGATCCGAACTAGCGCAGCCAGCATTCCCTTCGGGTCGTAAACGATTCTGATGCCGTCGTTCACGACGCGCCGCGTGCCTGGATCAAGTGGATCCGTGGCCGCCCAGGCCGGCGTCGTGATACCGAATTCGACCTCCAACCCGGAGGCAGTTACAGCGCGTCGCTCGGTCAGGCGACCCCATGACTTGGTTCCGATGAACGCAGTCACGCCCAAGGGTCTTGCCCAATCGGCTTCGGCTTCGTAGAGCGACTGAGCGCTCGTAATGACAACGAGGTCGATATCGGAGTCCTCGCGGGCTGCGCCTCTCGCCCACGATCCGACCAAAGCCACGGCGTCCACATCCTTACGTTTACGCGCCCATTCCAAAACTGCAGCTAGTAGGCTCGCGACTGCAGCTTCCCGGGCGCCCGCGCTCGTTAACCGATCTCCTCTATGGTCGCCACGACCTGCGCGGCGATCCCCGCTTCGTGTCCTAGCGCTCCCAGCCCTTCGGGTGACTTGCCCTTTACGTTGACGTCAATCGTGCCGAGCTTGCTTGCCA
>VBII01000188.1:0-7530 GCA_005887735.1 Chloroflexota bacterium | reverse complement strand
CGTTCATATACCTCGGATCGTCGGCGGGGAAAAGAGTTCCGATGTCACCCAGCCCCGCCGCGCCGAGCAGCGCATCGATCACCGCGCGGGTCAAAACGTCGGCGTCGGAGTGTCCGTCGAGCCCGGTCGGATGCTCGATCCGCACCCCGCCGAGAACAAGCGGACGGCCCGGCATCAGTGGATGGACGTCATATCCGATGCCGACCCTCACCGATCCGCCGTCTCGTGCTCCCTGATCAAGGCCTCCACCACCTCGAGGTCTTCGGGGGTCGTGAGCTTGATGTTCGCCGGCTCGCCGGGCACGACCGTCACCACGTGCCCGGTCGCCGCGACCAGCTGCGCGTCGTCGTCGCCGACAAGCCCGGCGTCGGCGGCCTCGCGGTGGGCTCGGGCGAGCAGCTCATAGGAAAAACCCTGGGGCGTCTGAGCGAGGACGACGCGAGAACGGTCCAGGCTCTCGACCAGGCGGTTGCCTTCGACTCGCTTGACCGCGTCACGCGGAGCGATCGCCGGAAAAGCCGCCCCAGACTCCATCGCGGCCGCGAGCACTCGTCGCACGAGAGCCGCCGTGGCGAGCGGTCGCGCCGCGTCGTGCACGAGCACGAAGTCGCAATCGCCGAGCGCGGCGAGGCCGGCCCGGACCGACGCCTGCCGGCTCTCCCCTCCCGCCTTGACGACCACAGGCTTTCGGGGCTGCAGCGCCGCGACCTCGTGCTCGGCGATTTCGAGCCTGCTGGGCGGGCCGACCACGACGATCCGGTCGACCTCGTCCAGCGCAAGGAACAGCTCGAGGACGCGCGCGAGGGTCGTCCGGCCGTTCAGGCGGACGAGCGCCTTGCTTCCGCGGCCCAGGCGGGAGCCGGTACCCGCCGCTGCGACGATCGCGCCTACGGTCGGCAACTTAAGCCGATTCCTCGCGCGGCTTGACGCGGGCGGGCTGCCGTCGCACCTCGCCTCCCGCAGGTTCGGCGAAGATCATTCGCCCCGCCGAGGTCTGGATCACGGACGTCACGACGGCGGTGATCGTCTGGTTGAGCAGCCGGCGACCGTTCTGGACCACGACCATGGTGCCGTCGTCCAGGCTGCCGACGCCCTGGCCCGGCTCCTTGCCCTCTCTCGCCACGGTGACGACGATCTCCTCGCCTGGAATCGCAACCGGGCGCATGGCCTGCGCAAGCTCGTTGAGGTTCAAAACCGCCACGCCCTCCAGGCGCGCGATCCGGTTGAGGTTGAAATCGTTGGTCATGATCGCCCAGCCCTTCCGCTTGGCCGTGCGCACGAGATGCGCGTCGATTTCGCCGGTCGGGGGTGTCTCGTCTTCGGTGACCTGCAGGTTGATCGACGGCTCCTTCTGCATGTCGGTCAAAACGTCGAGGCCGCGGCGGCCGCGGCGCCGGCGCGTGACGTCGGCGGAGTCGGCGACCATCTGCAGCTCATGCAGGACAGAGGACAGGATGATGAGCGGCATGTCGAGAAAGCCAGTCTTCGCGATGTCGAGGATACGGCCGTCGATGATGACCGACGTGTCGAGCAGCACAGCGGGCATGCGGTGGGAATCGACTTCGGTCTTGCCACCGAAGAACAGCGACGTGAGCTCAGCGCGGCGCGTCAGGCCAACTGAGGCGCCCTGCGCCGCAAGAAGAAGCGCCAGCACTGCCGACAGGTCGTAGCCGTACGGCAGGTCGCGCACGAAGAATCCGATGAGGACCGCGATGACAAGGCCCACGACCATGCCCAGCAGTCCACTCAGCAAATCCGGCAGCGGGGTGCTCGTCAGCCGGAAGTTGAAGTTTCGCCATCCGCCCAGCACGTACGGCGTGCCGAGGTACGCGAATATCAATCCTTCCAGCGTGGTCAGCCCGATGATCGCCCAGCCCGGGTGGGCGCTGCCGCCCAGGCCCCGGACCATGAAATAACCGAGCAGAAAACCACCGATCACTCCGAGCCCGGCTCCGACCCAGCGGGCCAGATACTCGGAACGTTTCACGGGTTACCTCCTCAAGAGACCGAGAGCCCGGCCTCCTTGATCAATGCGCCGGACTGGATGGGATTAGGAAATGCGGCGGAGACGGCCTCCGCCACGGACCGAACCTCGATGACATCGAGGCCGGATGGCCGCCCGGCGCGGGCGCCGGCCGGAATCAAAGCGCGCGTCAGGCCATGACGCGCCGCCTCATGAAGGCGACGCTCCAGCTGGCCGACGCGGCGCACTTCGCCCGACAATCCCAGCTCGCCGATCACGATCAGGCCGTCCGGCATTGGCCTGTTGATCTCGTTGCTGACGATTGCCAGGGCAAGACCGAGGTCGGCGGCCGGCTCCGTGATGCGGATGCCGCCCGCCACGCTGACGAAGACGTCGGATTTCGCGAATGAGAACTTGAGTCGCTTCTCGAGCACGGCGAGGATCATGTGGAGCCGATTGACGTCGATGCCGTTGGCGATTCGCCGCACCATCGCGTTCTCGTTCCTGTTGACCAGGCTCTGAACTTCGACGAGCAGCGGCCGCGTGCCTTCGAGCGCGGCGACGATCACGGTGCCAGGCGACGAGGGCGCGGCGGTCGCGAGGATGGCGGCCGAAGGATCCGGCACCTCCTCGAGGCCGGTCTCGCCCATGGCGAAGACGCCGATCTCCTCGGCCGAGCCGAAGCGATTCTTGGTGGCGCGGAGTATCCGCAGCTCCTGCCGCCGGTCGCCTTCGAGGTAAAGCACGGTGTCAACGATATGCTCCAGGACCCTGGGTCCGGCTATGGAACCGTCTTTGGTCACATGCCCCACCAGGAAGATCGGCACCCCGATCTCCTTGGCGAGCCGCATCAGCCTGGCCGCGGACTCCCGAACCTGTGTCACGCTCCCGGCGCTGCCCTCCAGCCCGGCGTCGGAGACGGTCTGGATCGAGTCGACGATCGCCAGCCGGGGGACCTCGGCCCGGATCGCCTCGCAGATCGCGTCGAGGTCGTTCTCCGCCAGGAGCAGGATGCCCGGCTCGAGGGCGCCCAGGCGTTCGGCCCTCATGCGGACCTGGTGCCCGGATTCCTCGCCCGAGACGTAGAGCACGGGCCCGCCCCTGGCCACCTGCGCGGCGGCGTGCATCAGGAGCGTCGACTTTCCGACCCCCGGCTCCCCCCCGATCAGCACCATGCTCCCCGGGACGATCCCACCGCCCAGGACGCGGTTCAGCTCGCCCCATCCGAGGCGCTGCCGCGGCGCGCCTTCAACCGAGATCGACTCGAGAGGCTGGGCGCGGACGGGCTCGAGCGGCCTCGGCTTGGAGTCCTTCGCCGCCTTCCTGACCTGGAACTCCTGGAGCGTGTTCCAGGCTCGGCAGTG
The DNA here is from genome assembly GCA_005887735.1 of Chloroflexota bacterium. Classification (GTDB taxonomy): domain Bacteria; phylum Chloroflexota; class Dormibacteria; order Dormibacterales; family Dormibacteraceae; genus 40CM-4-65-16. The sequence continues at coordinate 4,203 of VBII01000188.1, read as the reverse complement.
CGGACACTGGCCGGCCCAACGGAGGCTCTCGCCGCCGCACTCGGTGCAGACAAAGGTGATGGTCGATTTGGGCATGCGGAGACTGTGTGCGGCGTCAACGTCCTTTCCAGGTCCGATGGCCAGCCGCTCCTGCGCCGCCGTCACCGTGCGAATGATCCGGATCAACAGCAACGCTGCGGCGATGAAAAGCAGATCGGACGGAAATGACATCAGGAGCGGCGCCGTGTGGCTGGCGGCATCGGATGTTTCGCGAAGGCTGAAGGGTATCTGGATGGATCCCACCACGCTGCCCGCCAGCCAACATGTCCACCAGGCCGCGATCAAGCCGCCGGCCGGTCGGCCAACTGTCCCGTCCCAGACCTCCCTGATCACGCGATAGGGCATCCACAAATTGGCGATCGGAATGAAGAACCAGCCCACCGCCATCGCCGCGGACATGCGGGCGCGCCGGCCAATCGACTCGAGGTTCGCGTAGGCGCGATAGACCCAAATACTGACGAAGACCACGCTGCCTGGAAACGCGACACCCAGCCACGAAAAGCCGACGAGATCGTTTCGCGCCGACGACCACAGCATGTGCGTGCCCTCGAGGCCGGACCCGAGGCGGCCACCGAAGGCAATCAGATCAACGACCGAGTTGATCATGTCGAGAACATTCACGCTCACCAGGATCAGCAGGAAAGCGGTCGCGAGGTCTGCGCGCAGGCGCGGCGATCGAAACGGTCGCACCGCCGCCGCTGGGCCAATCGGCACCCAGCGCACTCCATCCCACGACCAGTAACCGTCGGGCGAGATTGTCCTGCTGCGAACGTCAGGCGGGTACTGCTGCATCATGCGGAAAGCACTCTATCCCCGCGGCACGCACGCCGCGATCTCCCCCGAAAAGATTCAGGAGTGGTGCAGCGCCTCGTCCAGAAGCACAAGGCCGAGGATAAGGCCGAGGGTGGCCGGAATCGTGACCAGCACGACGTGGCGCATAGCCCAGGGCAACGAGCCGGGAAACTCAGCGGCAAGCTCAGCTTTGGAGACGGTGCCGACGCTGGGATCGCCACCGAGGAGGCGGCGCAACCGTTCGATGTCCGCCGGGTCCCACAGGTCACGGATCATCTTGAACCTGCAGCGGCGCTGCCTGTCATAAACGATCGCGTAACGACTGTCGCGGCGGGCCATCGGGGTGATCACGTCGCGAAGAGCGATGCCGCCAATGGCGTCCAACCTGTAGCGCCGCGAAAGTCCGAGCCAGTTCCTGCGCGTCAGAACGCCATTCGAAACCTGGATCTCTGCGCTGCGGAAGAACACGAATAGGACCGCGACAAGGATCAGCAACGGCACGCCGTAGATCGCCAGGTCCGTACCTCGGGTCACTGGATCGCCTGATCCGTAGCCGCCTCCCACCACGACAACGCCTATCCTCGCCGGAGTGCTTCACCTCCCCGCTCGCCGGGGAGGTCGGCCGAAGGCCGGGTGGGGAGTCGCAAACAAGCTCTAAGCTCCGGGATGTTGGACGCCTCGATCAAAATCGAACGAATCCGCGACGCCGCGGCCGTCATCCAACCCGTCTTCCTCCACTCCCCGCAGTTCGTCTGCGAGCCACTTAGCGAACGCCTCGGCGTCACCACTGTTCTGAAGGTCGAAACGATCAACCCCATTCGCACCTTCAAGGGCCGCGGCACCGACTATCTACTCCACCGACTGGGTGACGTCCTGCAGGGACTTGTCTGCGCGTCGGCCGGCAACTTCGGGCAGGGCATGGCCTACGCGTGTCGCAAGCGCGGAAGGCGGCTCACCGTCTTCGCCGCCCGCAGCGCAAACCCGCTCAAGGTCGAGCGCATGCGCGCGCTCGGCGCCAGGGTCGAGCTGCAAGGCGATGACTTCGACCAGGCCAAGGACGTGGCCAAGCGTCATGCAACGCAAAACGGTGAGATGTACGTCGAGGACGGATTGCTCGGCGCAATCGCCGAAGGCGCCGGCACCATCGCGGTCGAGCTCGCGGAGCACACCGAGCCAATCGATGCGGTCTTCGTTCCCCTCGGCAACGGCTCCCTCGTCAACGGGATGGGCACGTGGCTGAAGCATTCCGCGCCGAACACGCGGGTCATCGCCGTGTGCGCGAAGACCGCTCCCTCGATGGCGCTGTCCTGGCAGGCGCGGAAGCCCATCGCCGCTCCCAGCGCTCCCTCGATGGCGCTGTCCTGGCAGGCGCGGAAGCCCATCGCCGCTCCCAGCGCGACGATCGCCGACGGCATCGCGGTCCGCGTCCCGATCACCGAGGCGGTCGGCATCATGCCCGGCACGGTCGACGAGGTGATGCTGGTCAGCGACGACGCGATGCTCGCGGCCATGCGCGCTCTCTTTGCGGACGCGGGGCTTGTCGTCGAGCCGGCCGGTGCGGCAGGCGTGGCGGCCATCGCTCAGCGCGCCAAAGAGTTCACAGGCCAACGAGTCGCCACCGTGCTGACCGGTGGCAACCTGACGCAAGAGCAGATCCGCGAGTGGATCTACTGACGCTCCAGGTCCGCAAGGTAATCCAGCGCCGCCAACGGAACCGCCGCAGACAGGCTCGCCTGCACCTGCCCGGCCAGCTGCGCGCGCATCGGCACCGGCAGCTCCGGCCGCCTTCGCGCGTATGAGGTGATGAACCGCCTCAAGCCCGGGTCGAGGCGGCGCAGGATGAGCTCAGCCGGAGTCGCCGGGGCGAAAGGCAGCGCTGGCGCCTGCGCCGGCGGCGCACCGGGCGGCGGAGGAGGCGCTGAAGGCTGGCCGCCGGCCAGTTGCCAGAGCCCGATGTACTCCGAATCCTTGACCACGATGGTGCCCGCCGCGAGGTCGCCAAGCCGCTTGCCCTTGCCGTTGACGAACAGCACGACGAGGCCGACGCCGTAGCCGTAGGGCAGGAAGTCGACGATCCGCACGACATTCCGGATGCCGGCCTGCATGAAGGTCATCGGCTCGCCGCGGTCCCCCACCGCCCGGAGCCGGAAAACCTTCTTGCCGATGGTCTGGCCGGACCAGAAGGCCTCGGATGCCCAGAAATAGCCGAAGACGACCACGAAGCCGCCGATGATGACGAGCAGGTAAGCGACCACGTCGAAGCCCGCCTGGCCGATCGCGATCGCAGCGAACGTGAGCCCAAGCAGCACTCCGCCAAGGATCAGCAGGTCCAGGATCTGCGCGATCGCCCGGGTGCCGAGGCCGGCGACCTGGTAGCCGAACGAGACCCGTTCCGGCGTCGCGACGACCAGGTCGGTATCTGGTAGCGGCTCCTGCATGTCTTGTTAAGTTACTGCTCAGGACCATGAGAGCAGAGGACTTCGTCGCGCTGAGGAGAAACGACTGGAACCGGCTCGAGGACCTGCTGGCGCGCGCGGGCGCCGGCCACCTCAACGCCCTCACCCCCGCCCAGGTGCTGGCGATGTCGGCGCTCTACCGCCGAGCCACGGCCGACCTGGCCCGCGCGCAACGCGACTGGCCCGGTGAGCCCGTGCACCGCTATCTGAACGGGCTGGTGGCGCGCGGTCATGGCATCGTCTACCGCCGCGGCGGCGAGGTATGGAAGCGCATCCGCGGCTTCTACGTCGAAACCCTGCCTCGCACGTACCGCGGGGCTTGGCCGTTTCTCGCAGCGTCCGCCGCGCTTCTTTTCGTGCCCGCGCTCGTCAGCTTCTTCGTCATCCTCGCCCAGCCGGACGCGGCGTACGCCGTCGCGAGCCCCCGCCTGATCGACCAGGTCCACCACCACCAGCTCTGGACGAACATCCCTCAGGACGAGCGCGTGCAGGCGGCCGGAGTGATCATGGTCAACAACATCTACGTGGTGATCCTGGCCTTCGGATTCGGGGTCGCCTTCGGCCTGCCGGTGGTATGGGTGATGATCAGCAACGGCATCAGCCTCGGCGGTCTCTTCGGCCTGACGCAGGCTTACGGGCTTGCCGGCGGCCTCTTCGAGTTCGTCATCGCGCACGGTGTGCTCGAGCTGTCGATCGTCATCGCACAGGGGGCAGGCGGATTGATGATGGGATGGGCGCTCATCTCGCCGGGCAACCGCAAGCGCTCGGATGCGCTCGTCATCGCGGCCCGCCGCGCGTTCACGCTGCTGCTAGGGCTCGCGCCGCTGCTGGTGGTCGCGGGGACGATCGAGGGCAACATCTCGCCGTCGGGCGCGCCGTTCGTGCTCAAGCTGTCGATCGGCCTGGTGACGGGCGC
>VBII01000028.1 GCA_005887735.1 Chloroflexota bacterium | reverse complement strand
AGGTTGATCTTCACGTTGCCCTTCAGCGCCTGAGATACGGGGCAGCCGTCCTTCGCCTCCTGCGCCAGCTTCTGAAATTCGCCCACTTCGATGCCGTGGATGTGGCCCCTGACGGTCAACGTGATGGTCGTGATCCCGGTGCCGGGCACGAACTCGACCTCGGCTGTGGTGTTGAGGCGCTCCGGGTGATGGCCGGCTTTCGCAAGACCGTTCGAGAAAGCCATGCTGTAACAGGCTGCATGGGCCGCCGCGATCAGCTCTTCCGGGCTGGTCCCTCCATGCGTACGCTCGGCGCGCATCGCCCATGTGACAGGGAACTCATCAAACGTCCCGCTGGCGACTTTGACGCGACCCTTGCCACTCATCAGGTCGCCTTCCCATACCGCGTCGGCCCTACTGGTCGCAGCCATTCATCTACCTCCACCGATTCGAATGTCCGTCGTGCCCCAACGTTGAACTATGACGCGGCGGCGTTTATGCCGCTGTCACACTGAGACCCGGATGGAAGCGCACGAGATCCCCGAACTGGATCCGCAACCGCGGGATGCCGATGGCCATGGATACATCGACTTCCTCGCCTCGAACGAGCTCAGCGTAGGGCTGGCGATCTGGCCTGTCGGAGCAACCGATCGCCAGCAGCCGCACCGAGAAGACGAGGTCTATTACGTGATCAGCGGGCGGGGTGTGATCAGAGTTGCACACGAGGACCAGCAGCTGAAAGCAGGCACTCTGGTCTTCGTGGGCGCCGGCGTGGAGCACCGATTCCACGACATCGAGGAGGACCTCCGTGTGCTGGTCTTCTGGGCGCCACCTCACAGACACAGGGCGCCATAGTTAGGACCATGGCGCAACAACCTTCGGCGGTCCTCGTCACGACCACTGAGCGGCCCGCCGGCTACGAGGTGAAACAAGCCCTGGGCCAGGTCTTCGGTGTCGTCGTGCGCAGCCGCGGACTTGGCGGCAACATCATGGCCGGGCTGCGCGCGCTGGGAGGAGGCGAGATCGTGGAGTACACACGTCTCGTTGAGGACACGCGCCGTCACGCCATCGACCGCATGGTGGAGAACGCCCGCGCGATGGGTGGGAACGCCGTGATCATGATGCGGTTCGACTCATCCGAGATGGGGCAGACAATGACGGAGGTGGTCGCCTACGGGACGGCGGCGATCATCGAGCGCAGCTCGACATGAATGTGCCTCCGCAGCTGGTAATCGCCGCGATCGTGCTCGTGTTCGCAGTCGTCGGCTACTTCATCTGGGACCGCCGCTATCGCGGTCAGCAGGGTGGATCATTCAAGCCCACCGGCGAGGTGTTCAGGGACCCGACCTCAGGCAAGATGACGCGCGTCTATGAGGATCCCGCGACGGGCCGGCGACAGTACCGCGACGAACCCTGACAACCGAGGTGACTCGAAAGGACGACTAGGATCCGGTCCCTGCCATCGGGTCCGATGGCTCGCCGTCTGCTTTTCGCCTCATCTCAGCCACCGTCCCCATCGCCCTG
>VBII01000187.1 GCA_005887735.1 Chloroflexota bacterium | reverse complement strand
AATCACGTTGGCACTGTGCTACTGGCGTCCTGCCAGCGTGCTCTCGTGGGGTCACGGTCGCATGGCGGAGCCCGAGATCGAAAAGCCGAGGTGTCCCACCAGCGCACGAGTCCCGTCGGGGAATCGAACCCGTGTTTTTAGGCGAATTTCACGAAATAGGCTCACTTCAGGTCGATCCAGTGCGTTTCGGGCGCCGTGTAGCATTCTGCATATCCAGCCCCCGCAACCATTCGATTCGAGGGGTTAGCGGACGCAAGCGCCGCTAACCCCTTTGCTTTACCCAGACTTCACCCAGGAATTGGCTCGGCCATCGGCGTCAGTTCTTCTCCTCACGGCGCTTGGTGATGTACGCCTCGATCGCTCGGAAGTTAATATCCAGCGCGCGCCAGTCGCCGAAATGGTCTCTCAAGGGCTTTATCTGGGACAGAGCCGAGCGTCGAGACTCGCGCGCCCGGGGCCGGCGAAGACGATCCAGACGAGCAGCAGGAAGAAGAGCACCTCCGGCAGATAGAAAAACTCCAGCAGCCCATGCCAGCTCGCGGTGATGTGCTTCTCGGGGGCGGCAGCCGTCACGATCGCCACGGTCATGACCCCGCACAGCATGACCGCAGCCGTTCGGGTCGCCAGGCCGACGGCGATCAGGACGCCGCAGACCAGCTCCGTGCTCGCCACGAGCGGAGCAAGGATTTCCGCCCCAGGGATGCCGAGCGAGCGGAAGAATTGGATCAAGCCGCTCACCCTGCCGAGCTTGCCCAGGCCCGACCCGAAGAACTCGAGCCCGATCGCAATGCGTACGGCCAGCCGAGCGACCCACTCGAGGCTATCGAGCCGGGTGTAGACGCGACGCACGAAGTCGATGCCGTGTCTCATCTTCTCTCCCTGGCATCGTGAGCACCCAGCGCGAGCGCGGAGCAGTCAATGATCGGGACAGGCCGTGCCGCGATATTTGATCGCGAGGAACAAGACAGCGATGTCGAGGACCGACCCGAGCGTCTGAAGCGTGATAAAGACCCCGTCATAGATGAGGAGCGCATGAGTGAGGAGGAGGACCGCTGCGGTGAGCCAGATGAGATACGCGTGAACGCTGAGCCCGGCCGAGCACCGCTGTCGAAGCAAATGGACAACCTGCGGCATATAGCCAACAAAGCCGAGCGCGACGCCAGCAAACCCCAGGAACTGAGAGGGGTGCAGGTGCATGGCGAGGCTGCCCGGCGCTGCCCACATCACAGCAGCTTCCCCATGGTGATCGGCCGTTCCCGCTCCTCGTAACCGTGCGGCGGCGCCATGTGGACCTCCTCTTCCGCTACTGCTTATGACGGCGATGGCGGGCGTAGGGTTACGCATTTCTCGACGGTCCGTCGCTGCGGCGGTCGGCTCGTGCCTGGCGCGAGGACGGGTCGCGTGAACGATTCTCACCGGGCAGCGGCTACGATGAGGAGTTTCGGCTCTACCTTTTGGGCCGGGCCGACTTCCCTCGGAATGGACGGCTGGTCGTCCACGTCTGGAGCGACACGATCAGCGACGACGCGCCGGTCGGCTTCACCACGATCGCTCCCCGCACGGGGAAGGTGGATGGCGAGCGCCGCCACAAGTTCTGCATCCCGGGGATCACGTTCATCCTCTTCCTCGGCGGGCTGGCCCCGCACGCCATGACGAAGGCGCGCTCAACAGCGCGCGGGGGAGGTTCATGTTGGCTGACTCCGTTTGCGGATGATCTGCGGCAGCGCTCCCCGGATCTTCCGGCTCACCTCAGCGACCGGTCCCGTGGGCGTGTTAGGGCAGGTCCGGCCCCGTGATAGTCTCCGGACACGGTGCGCCGAACGCGGGTTTTGGTCGCGTCGCCTTTCTCGAATCTAGCGAAAACGTGGTCGTGACAGCAGGAAGGGGCCGGCGTTCTTGCTGGTGACGAACTTGGCGATCTCATCGATGGTGCGCCTCGTCGCGTTGACGCCTCGCCGGACGCAAGTGTAGCCTGACCGCGCGCCGCGGGGTAGGGAGGGCTTCCATGAACCGTCGCGCGTTCCTGCAGACCGCCAGCGCCTTCGCGGCGCTCGGCGCGGTACCGTCCATTGGCCGGGCCCAGGCCAAAGAGGTCAAGCTCGGCTACATCCTGCCCGTGACGGGGCCGCTGGCCTTCGAGGCCCACCTCTCGCTCAACGGCCTCCAGCTCGCGGTGGACGAGATCAACAACGCCGGCGGCATCAAGGCGCTCGGCGGGGCGAAGCTCACGCTGCTG
>VBII01000185.1:8107-8464 GCA_005887735.1 Chloroflexota bacterium | reverse complement strand
CCTCGAGGCGATCAACGACATCTACAACCACTACGTCGTCGAGACGCACGTGACTTTCGACGAGCAGCCGATTTCGATGGAGGGGCGGCGCGAGTGGTTCAGCCACTACGCCGAGACCGGCCGCCACCGGTTGATGGTCGCCACTGAGGGCGGCCAGGTTGCAGGCTATGCGTCGAGCAGCCGGTTCCGGCCGAAAGCGGGCTACCTGACCTCGGTCGAGACGAGCGTCTACCTCGTGCCCGATGCGGCCGGCAAGGGGGCCGGCACCAAGCTTTACGCCGAGCTTTTCAAGTCGCTCGAGGGCGAGGATCTCCACCGCGCGTACGCGGGGATCGCGCTGCCCAACCCGGCGTCCAT
>VBII01000185.1:0-7953 GCA_005887735.1 Chloroflexota bacterium | reverse complement strand
GCGCGTTCCGACGATCGTCACCGTCATGTTGTCCTTGAGGTCGGAGGTCGAGCCGGTGACAGTCTTGGAGACCTGGACCGTGTTGCCGAAGACGATCTTGACGTCACAACCGGTCGCCGTGATCGTCAACGAGGTCGGCGTCAGGTCGGCCACCGTCCCGCTCGCCACGGCGTTGCTGCCGGGCGAGGGCGATGCCGCGCCCGGGCTCGGGCACGCCGCTCCGAAAGCTCCGCCGCCGCGGCCGGCGCCGATGGCCGCCTGGCCGCCGGTCCGGGAGGCCTGGTTCTGGGTCGCGGTGTTTGCGCTCACATTGCTCTGGCCCGTCTTGTAGCCGCCGTAAAAACCACCCAGGATTCCGACCACGAGCAGCAGCGCGACGACGTATGGCTTCACAGTTTCACTCCTTCACTCGTACCTGAGGGCTTCGATCGGGTGCAGTCGGGCTGCCCGGTTGGCCGGATAGATGCCGAAGAAAAGTCCAATCGCGACGGAGACGCCGAACGCGAGCACGACCGACGTCGGCGACACGACCGGAGTCGGGAACCCCGAAGTCGCCAGCGCCGAGATCTTTGGCGCTTCCTGAGCCAGCAATGCGCCGACCGCGATGCCGAGCGCTCCTCCGAGCCCGCTGAGCACCATGGCCTCGATGAGGAACTGCGTGAGGATGTCCCGGCGTCGCGCGCCGATCGCCTTGCGGATGCCGATCTCGCGCGTCCGCTCGGTGACCGTGACCAGCATGATGTTCATGATTCCGATGCCACCGACCACGAGCGAGATGCCGGCGATCGCGCCGAGCACGAGGGTGAGCGCGGTCGAGATGGACGTGGCCTGGTTCAGGATGTCCTGCTGGCTCTGCAGCTGAAAGTCGGCCTGGGTCGGATCTGAGATCTGGTGCCTGTCGAGCAGGATCGTTGTGATCTCGGTCTCGGCCTGGGTCACGGTGCTGGCCGATGACGCCGACGCGACGATCTGGCTGATCACCTTGCCGCGAGCACCGGTGAGGTACGCCCAGACTGCGGTGATCGGCGCGACGACGACGTTGTCCTGGGAGCCCAGGCCACTGCCCCCCTTCTGGGCGAAAACGCCGATGACCCGAAAGCTCTGGCGGCTGATCTTGATCGTCTGGCCGACCGGATCGGTGCTGCCGAACAGGTTGTCCACGACCGTCTGCCCCAGGACCACGACCCGATGCCGGGCGGTCACATCGTCAGCGGTGAAAAATGAGCCCTCGGCGAGCTGGTAGTCGCGGACTTGCGGGAAGTCGGGTGTGGTGCCGGTGGTCGGGGCGAAATAGTTCTGGTTGCCGAACGTGATCTGGCCTCCGGACTGCGCGATGGGGATGGCGGCGACGACGTCGGGATCCTGCTGCTTGCTGTTCAGCGCGTCGACGTCGGCCTGGGTCAGGCTCTGTGCCGTGCCGAAACCTTGCGAGACGCCACCCGAGCCTCGGGCATTCGCGGGGTAGACATAGATCACATTCGCTCCCAGGGACTGGACCTGGTTGTTGATCTGCACGCTCGCTCCGTTCCCAACCGCCACAAGAAGAATTACCGCGGTGACGCCGATCAGGATGCCGAGCATGGTCAAAGCGCTCCGCGTGCGGTTGGCGAGCAAGCCGTTGGCGGCCATGCGCAACGCCTCGTAGAGGTTCATGCCGCGGTCCTCTCGTCGCGGACGATGCGGCCGTCCCTCAGCTCGACCACGCGACTCGCGAAATGCGCGATGTCCTGCTCATGCGTGATCAGCACGATCGTTCTCGACTGCTCGGTGTTGAGCCGCGAAAGCAGGCGCATGATCTCGACGCTCGAGTCGGTGTCCAGGTTTCCGGTCGGCTCGTCAGCAAGCAGGATGGCGGGGTTGGTGACCAGGGCGCGAGCGATGGCAGCTCGCTGCTGCTGTCCGCCCGAGAGCTCGGTCGGTTGGTGGTTGACGCGATCGGCAAGGCCAACCGCCGAGAGCGCCTCTCGTGCCCTTGCCGTCCGTCCGCCTTCGCCTGCATAGACCAATGGCATCTCGACGTTGTGCAGCGCGGTTGTGCGCGGGATGAGGTTGTAGCTCTGGAAGACAAACCCGATCTTCCTGTTGCGGATCCTCGCGAGCTGGTCGTCGCCGAGCTTTGCCACATCCGTGTCATCGAGGATGTAGCGGCCGCTCGTCGGAACGTCGAGGCAGCCGATGATGTTCATCAGCGTCGACTTGCCAGATCCGCTGGCGCCCATGATGGCCACAAAATCGCCCCGGCCGACGTGCAGGTCGATGCCTTGCAGGGCCGGCACCTCGATCCTGCCCATCCGGTAGGTCTTGGTCACCCCCTCGAGGGTGATCACCCGCCGGCACCCACGCGAACTCCGCCACCGCCGAGCCCGCGGTTGGTGCCGCTGCCCGTGCCGCTCGACACGCGGACCGTCGGGATGACGACCTGCTCGCCGTCGTTCAAGCCGCCCGTGATCTCCGTGTACTGGTCCCCGACGACGCCGGTGTCGATCGGGGTCTGGACCTGCTGTCCATTGGCGTAGACCAGCACGTAAGCCTGCCCAGCCGTGCGGGTGATGGCCAGATTGGGGACGGTGAGGGCGTTCGCCGCCTTGCTGACGGTGACCGTCGCGTTGGCGGTCATTCCCTGCTTGAGCGAGGGGTCGGCCAGGTTGAGGTTGATGGTGGCGTAGTAGTTGACGACGCCGCTCGACACTGTGGCCGCGCTGGCCACGGCGATGACGTGGCCGCTGATCGTCAGGTTCGGCACGGCGTCGAACGTGACCTGTGCGTCCTGGTTGAAGGCGACCCGCGACGCGTCCGATTCGGCGAACGGGACCACGACCTCCAGGCCGCTGACGTTGCCGATGACCATGAAGGCGTTGGAGGACGTGCTCGTCGGGAGTGGCGCCTGGCTGCCGGGGGCTTCGGGCGTGGCTCCACCGCCCGGCGAAACAGTCTCACCCACCACGCCGGTGATGCTGTTGACCTGGCCGTCCATGGGCGAGATGAGCGTGGTGTTGTTGAGGTTCTGCTGCGCGGTGTCGACCGCGGCCTGAGCGTTGAGGACCTGTGCTTTCGCTGACGCGATCTGGTTGGGTTTGCTCTCCGTCTGCGTGCTCAGCTGGTCCTGCGCGGTCTTCAAGGACGCGGCCGCCTGGTTGACGCTGCGCTGGCCTGTGGTCTTGTCGGTTTGCTGCTTGGTCGTGTCCGCAGTGAGCTTGTTCTGGTCGGCGTTGACCTGACCCGAGTCGACGTTCACCTTGCCCTGGTCGGTGGTCACGGCCGTCTGGGCGATCGAAACCGCGGTGAACTCGCTCAGGCACTGGGGCGAATAGGCGGCGAAAGCCACGCCCTTGCACGTGAGGTCGTTGTTGAAGGTGGCCGACGCGGCCTGCAGGGTCGCCTTGTCGGTGTTCAGCTGCTGCAGGTCTTGCTGGTAGAGCAGGCTGTTGCTCAGCACGGCCTGGTCGTTGGTGAGCTGGTTTTGGTCCGCGCTGACCTGGCTCGCATCCTGGGAGTTGGCCAGGTTGACCTGGGTGACCGTGTCGTTGTAGCTCTGCTGTGCGGTCGTCACGTTGTCCTGCAGCTGCGCGACCTGGTTCTGGGTCAACGGCGTCTCGACCGACTGCAGGTTGGACTCGGCGGTGGCGAGATTGGCTTCGGCCTGGCCGAGTGCGTTTTGCTCGGCGGTGGAGTCAATCGCGGCCAGCCTCTGTCCTGCGGAGACGTGGTCGCCTACGTGGACGTCGATCTCGGTCAACGTGCCTGCGACTTTGAAGTTCACGTTGGACTGCGCCTGCGGCTCGACGTTGCCCGTTCCGCTGATGCTTGCCGTCACCGTGCGGCGCGCCACCGTGTACAGATTCAGCGAGCTTGCCGCGCTCTTGCTCGGCACAAACATGTCGCGATAGATGAGCGTGCCCAGGACCAGGGCGACGATCGCCACAATCGAGATCGACGAAAGACCATCCGCCGGCGGATCCAAAGCGCGTCACGACTGCGAGTCCGATTCCGGCCATCGCAACCGCGGCGAGCGTGAACACGCCTGCGTAAGGGATCACGGCCAGGTCGAAGACGACGAGGGCGCCGGCCAAAGCGGCGATGAGCGGGTGGACGTTCGGCAGGCGCAGGCGGCGATGCAGCAGGCGCCCGAGCGCGAGCGAGATGCAGGCGATGCCGAAAAGTCCCGCCACCAGCGCGACCAGCAGCACGAGCGGGACCACCGCCAGGAAAAGCAATGTGAAACGGAGGAGCGTGACGGCGGCCAGGGTCAGCATGACGATGACCAGACCAGCCCCGAGAGCGATCTCCGAGCCATGCCGTGCCTCGAGGCGCTCGACCGCACTGCGTGCCCGCGCCGGAAAGACGACGAGGGCGGCCAGCGCGAGGAGCACGAGGCCCGCGCCGTTGGTGAGAAATGCGCGCAGCGCCTGGTAGGGGCTGAGTGGCCCGAGCCCCCCGATCGGGAAGTCGAAGATGAGGCGGTCGCCGACGCGGCTGCGGTCAAAACGGAATGTCTGGGTCTGGGCCGACGCCGGATGGCTGGTGGTGGCGGGTCCAACGATGGCTTGGGCCATCGGGTTCGGCCAGCGGTTGCCCGCGGAGATGTCGGCGACCGCGAGCAGGATGCCGACGACCGCCAGCACACCGATCAGGATCGCCCACCCATAGCGACGGATGGATCGGGGCCGCGGGGAATCGCTCACGCGCGGCGCCGGGTCGGCAGGGCTTTCGGAGTCAGCTCGATAAGGATCGAGAGGTGATAGGCGGCAATCGCCGTCAGGGCGATCAGCGCGAGCAGCAACAGCACATCGACTGGCGGCACGCTTGGCAGCGAGCCCGACCCGGCACCCCATCCGGCGAGACCCTGAAGGTCGCCTGCGATTCCCGACGCGATGGAGCCGAGGCCATCGAGGCCGGACAGGTACCAGAGGATGAACGAGGCGAGGACCGCCTCGGGCGCGAGGAGGGTCCAGGCCCGACGGTCGCGGGTACGAGCCGGCGTGATTGCTTTCATGACGTCGGCGGTGAGTGACTCGCGCGGAGGCGGTGAGGTGAGCGCCTTCAGCCGGAATGGGACTGACGCGGCCTGGTGATGCTGGCGCCTGCAGTCGGCGCATCCGGCCAGGTGCTCGCGCACTTGCTGGGCTCGCTGCGGGTCGTCTCGCGCGAGGTCTTGATCGACGTACGACTCGAGAAGGACGCGCACGCGCGCGCACGCGAGGGGGGTTTGCCCGCTCATCGGAGGTTCTCGGATTCCTCCGCCTCCGCGAGCGAGTTACGCAACTGCGCCCGCGCGCGGTGCAGGCGGGATTTGATCGCCGGGACCGAAAGGCTGAGGGTCTGGCTGACCTGTTCCAGCGAGAGGTCCGCGTAGTAGTGGAGAAGGATGGGCAGGCGATATGAAGGGTCGAGCTGGGATAGGGCTTCGACGAGTTGTGGATCGTGGGTCTGCATGGTGCTGTTCGGGTCGGCCGATTCGGCTTGAGGCTCCGCCGGGATAGGCACCCGCTTGCGGCGGTAGTTGATGGTCGTGTTCGCGGCGAGCTTCCAGAACCAGGGCTCGAACGGCCGCTCGGAGTCGTAGCGCGCGAGGTTCCGGAAGAGCTTGACGAAGATCTCCTGGGCCAGGTCGTGGGCTTCTTCGCTGTCGCGGAGGTGCTGATACGCGAAGCCGTAGACACGGCGCTGGAGGCGGCGGATCAGCTCCTCGAACGCCTCGAGGTCGCCGCCCGTGGCCTGGCGGACGAGGAGGCCCGCCGAGAGGGCTGCGGTTGAGGATCCGGGGGAGTCGCTCATCTGGAGCTTTTTCAACCCCGCCTCGGCATGCATCAACGGTAGCTACACGGAGGTGGGGTGGTCGGTTGCGCCCGGTTCGTAGACTCGTAGTCGGGAGTGCTCCGCTGGGCCCTCCCTCCTCCCGATCGGCTCCCTCCCCCAGCCGACACGCCTGCCCGAGAGCCTAGTTTCAATTTGCGCCTTCACACAACCCAGCCTGTTAAGGCTCCCACCCGGAATACTTGACGCAGTATATCCAGTTTGATATATTCCATATGGAGTATGTCGGCACCCCCAGGCGAGATCTCAACCCTCGCCCTTTCAATCCTCGAGCTCCTGGACGAGCATCCGATGCACCCCTATGAGCTCGCCTCAACCATGCGACTGCGCCACCACGACGAGTTCATCCGGCTCAACTTCGGCTCCCTCTATCACACGGTGGAGGTGCTCGAGCGCAACGGGTGGATCGTTCCGACCGAGCGCGAGAAAGAGGGCCGGCGGCCCGAGCGCACGATCTACACGCTCACCGATTCAGGCCGCGAGGTCTTGGTCAACGTCGTGAGCGACATCCTCGCTGAGCCCCGCCGCGAGTATCCCCACTTCGCGGCCGGCCTGATGTTCATGCATCACCTCGATGCGCCGCAGGCCGCCGAGCACCTGCGTAACCGGGCTGCGGCGCTGAAAGCAACGACCGAAAAGCTCGAGCGGATCCTGGCTGAGGTCCAAGCCGACGGCGTGTCGCGGCTGGCGTTGATCGAGCTCGAGCACAAGATCGCAATGCTCGACGCGGAACGTAAGTGGGTCAACAACCTCGAGAAGGAAATCAACGAAGGCCGATTGGAATGGAAAGTCGGGGTCGATCCCGACTATGAAACATTGAGGAGGAGACATGGCTCCCGCGCGCACTAATCCCTGGCTTGTCCTTGTTGTTTTGACGACGGGGTTTTTCATGATCCTGCTCGATACCACGATCGTGAACGTGGCGATCCCGGCGATGAGCAGCAACACCAAGGACGGGCTGAACACCACGCTCGATCAGATTCTCTGGGTGCTCAACGCCTACATCCTGGTCTACGCCGTGCTGCTGATCACGGCGGGTCGCCTCGGCGATCTGGTTGCGTCTGCGCTATGTGGTCTATCCCAGAATGCCGGTGAGTTGATCGCGTTCCGAATTCTCCAGGGAGTCGGCGGCGCGCTCTTGACCCCTCAGACGCTCGCGATTCTGACATCGATCTTTCCTCCCGAGCGCCGCGGGGCGGCCTTCGGAGTTTGGGGCGGTGTGGCTGGCCTCGCGACGGTGGCAGGACCGACGATCGGCGGCGCGATCATCACCTACATCAACTGGCGGTGGATCTTCTTCATCAATGTGCCCATCGGAATCGCTGCGTTGATCGCCACTTTCCTGGTCATCCCGGACCTCCGCCCCGGCCGCCACCACGGCTGGGACCTACCCGGCATCGTGATCGCCACCGCAGGTCTATTTGCGATCGTCTTCGGCCTGATCGAGGGCCAGCGCTAGAGCTGGGGGCAGATCGAGTCCTACGGGATAACCATCCCGGAGGTCATCGGAGCAGGAGTCGTCTTGATCGTCCTGTTCCTCATCTGGGAGCGGTTCCAGACCGAACCGCTGCTTCCGTTGTCACTCTTTGAAGATCGGAACTTCGCGGTCGCCAACTGGATCGCCGCGGCGATCAGCTTCGGCATGCTGAGCATGTTCCTCCCGTTCACCATCTACCTCCAGTCGGTCCGCGGATTTTCCGCCCTGGTTGCGGGCTTGACCCTGGCGCCGATGTCGGTCACCTCGATGTTCACCGCTCCCTTCGCAGGGCGGCTGTCGGATCGAATCGGCGGCAAGTACATCCTCATGGCGGGCATCACCCTGTTCACGATCGGCATGGGCAGCATCGCGCTTGTCGCCGGCCCGGATTCGACGTGGATCAACTTCCTCGTGCCGGCCATCATCGCGGGCGCCGGAATGGGTATGACCTTTGCCCCGATGACGACGGTCGCAATGCGCAACATCGAGCCGCGCATCGCTGGTTCCGCGTCAGCCGTGCTGAATACGATCCGCCAGCTTGGTGCGGCGATCGGCAGCGCGGTAGTCGGCGCCCTCCTCCAGAACCAGCTGGCGACCACCCTTCACGACCAGGCGGTGAGTCACGCGGCAGCGTTGCCGGCTGCGTTTCGCGATCAATTCGT